>JALEGX010000045.1 GCA_022763485.1 Paracoccaceae bacterium
ATCCTGCTCGTGAAGAACAGTTTGCACACGATGAGACGCGATGTGTTGAACTTGAGATGGTACGTGTCTCGGATACTAGATGTAAGTTACAGAAGGAGGAGATGACATGAACAGATACGGGAAACGTGCGGCCCTGGGTGCCGGATGTGGGGCCGTGTCAACCTTGGTGCCCGTGGTCGCGTTTGGGTCGACCAATGCGCTGGTGTTTCTGCCCAAGTTCGCCTTGATCGGCGGTGCGATCACCCTTGGCATCACACTTGTTCAGGACGTCATCTTTGTTCTCAGAAGCAAGTTTGGAACGAACAACATATGACGGAGAGCAACATTCAGGACCGTGACCACGTCGGGCTGACGGACACCTTCGCCTCGCGCCGGTATTTCCGCAAGTTCGAGGCGATCACCACCCATCTGGTGCGGGTGGCCGGATACATGCAGGCCGATGGGGCGCTGTCGAAATCGGATGTGAAGGTGCTGACCGGCTATCTGTCGGCGCTGAACTTCACCTTTCGGGCGCTCAGCATGAAGTATCTGCTGGTTGGGCGTGAGACGGGCCGCTTCTTTGGCAGCCTGGCCATGGACAAGCGCGACAGCGGCTTCCCTGTTGCGTCGGAGCTGATGACCATGGCCAATGACGCCCAGCAGGCCGAGCGGCATCTGGAGAACATGCCGTCCGAGGCCGATCTGAAGGACCAGATGGTGCGCACGATCATCTCGGATCGGCAGATCCCGACCAAGCTGCAATTCGCCTTGTCGCAACGGCTCTATTATCAGGAGCTGCTCAAGGGTGAGCTTTTTTGGTCGCGCAATGATCCGGTGTGTGAATGGCTGGGAACAGAGGGCGAGCGGCGGCGTTTTCTGCTGCATTGGTCGGTTTATGACAGCCAGCTGAACCTGCCGGTGATCTACCTGATGGAGCTGGAGGACACGGGCAAGATTGCCCTGCCCAAGGACCAGCGCCGCTGGCCCGAGGCGCAGGCACATCTGATGGCGCAGTCGCTGGGGGAGCTGAAGCTGGTGACCATCGCCAAAGGCTTTGATGAGGACTTTGACAACCTGCACCCCAAGCGGTTGCGGCGGTTCCACCTGGGGCCGATGTACAGCTCGGCCTATACCGAACAGTCAGGGCCGTTGCGGCGTGTACTGGGCGCAGCGCGGGCGCCAGAAGGGCAGGATTGGGCGCTGGCCTGGACATTGGAAGAGCTGGAAAGCGAACGGGTGATCGAAGAGCGGACCGGATGGTTTTCCAAGGTCGAGCGCGAGATCTTTGCGTTGGACCCCTTCGGCGGGCGCGGCGTTGACACCGGAGCCACCCATACACAACGGGCGATCATCCTGCCGCAGCCGCCGTTTCAGGTTTTGGCCGAGGAAAATCCGCCAGGTTTTGCCGAGGTGCGAAAATATGTGGTGAGCAAGGCGGGGCAGGTGTTGCGGTATTGATTGGTCCTGCCGGACCAAGCCTCCGGCGGGAGTGTTTTTCACGAGAAGAAGGGCTGTTTCTGATGAAGGTGACGGGCATTCCTGCCTCAGGGGTTCCGACCGCTGCCTGCTGTGGGGATCTGGTTCGGGTTACTGGTGAATTTGACACCGAAATTTTGGCTGGGTGCAACGAGAGCGTGACCCAAGGGCTGGGGTCCAACGCAGTCAGATTGAGCGTGCGGGCTCCGGTGCAGTTGCCTGAAGGTGGGCCGCGCGGTCTGGTCTATGGAAATTGGGCCGATGGGCGTCGGTTTGTGAGTTTCAGAGATGGGGATGTGGTCCTTGCTGAGATTGACGTTTTGGATGTGGTCGCGGGAGTGTTAGAGGAAAGATGAGTATTTCAGGAAATCAGATGGAGCTGAGCGAAGAGGACATTCGCAAGCATTATGCTGCGGCGGCCGCTTTGCTGGCCGGGTTTGATCACACGCCGCGTATCGCCAAACCGGTTGTCGAAAACGCGCCGACCGAGCGGTCGCCGGGGATCGTCCGGACGCGTCGCTTCCGCTCGACCACGCCCGGTCTGGTGACGCGATCGACCGCGCGTCCCGAAGGCGTGCATCTGATTGCCCGGATCGAGGCCGCGGATGACGATGATCCCCTGACCTCGCCCCTGCAGGCGACGTTGCAGCATGTGTTGCGCCGTGCGCTGGCGATTTCGCTGGCGATGGGGGATGCGTTCTCAGACGCGGCGGGGCTGGCGGACCTGAAGCGGGCCAATCTGGCTGGATCGCTGGATGGTGCGCGGAAAGGGGAGTTCACAGAACTGCTGGCGGCAGAAGCGCTGATCACTGCGCATGTCTTTGCCAACGCTGCGGCCTTCCTGTTGGTTCCGCATGGATCCGAGGCGCAGGCCGAAGTGGGGGAGGCCGCTGAACTGCTGACCGACAATGCGCAGCTGGCCCTGCATGGTCTGCTGTGGGAGCTGGATCAGAAGCTGGCCGTCCATGCGCCCGATGACGTGCATCTTGTGGCCGCCACCGGCGCCTATGCCGAACAACTGATGGAGAAGGTCGCCCTGCGCGCGCAGAACGCCCCAAGGCTGGGGGCGTTCACGGCGGCTGACTGGCGGGTTGAGGCCGATGATCTGACCATCAGCGGGTTCGAGCCTGCCTCCAAGGCGCGGTCGAGCACCCTGACCATGGCCTTCAAGAAACCGCATCAGGTGGTTGGCAATCACATCGCCAAATACCAGGCGATGAAGCTGGCCAAGATGCTGATGGCCTATGATTTTGATCGTCGCATGAACCCCTTTGCCGAAATGGGCGGCTTCATCTTCACCTTCATGGGCGACGGCGCGCCCGGCACGGGCAAGACCACGCTGATCCAGATGATGGCGGGGCTGATCAACGATTATTGCCAGGTCGCGGGCTATCCCTTCCGCTATCAGAACTTCGGCATCGACAATATCGACAGCTACCAGGGCAAGTCTGGGCAGAACGCCAAATCGTTTATCCAGAACGTGATTGATCCGGGCGTCATCGGCTTTGGCACCGTAGACGACATTGACCAGATCGCGGGCAAACGCGGCGACCGCCAGTCCAGCGCCGGTCAGCAGGAGGTGACGGCGGTCTTCATGGAGGCCTTTGCCGGGGCCAACACGGTGGTGCGGGGCAATTGCACCTTCGGGATGTTCTCCAACTTCCCCGAAAACGTGGATGATGCGCTGCGCCAGCGTGCGGGCGCGCGCTTTCTGGTGGACGGTCCGCAGACGCGGGAAGACTACATCGATATCCTGCACCTGCTTATGGGCAAGAACCACGACATCCCGCTTGGGGATCATGACCTCTATGCCGCGCAGGAGATCAAGACGGCGGTGGCCAAGTCCTTTGATGGGCATGCCAAGCCGCAGGAGGCCGGGTTGCTCAACGTCTTCGACCGGGTGCAGGGGCAGATCGGGGATCTGGACACGATTGCCAAGATGGGCACCTACCTCAAAGCCATCCAGCAGGCCGATCCACGGTTTACGGGCCGCGCGATCAAGAACATCACCGACGCGGTGAAGGTCCGTGCAATGGATTTTGAACTGCCCGACGAATGGATGGAAAACCCCGAGCTGTTCCTGTTCCGGGATTACGACACCAAGACCGCGATGATCGCCGAGCTGCGGGTGCCCATCACCGTGGACATGGTCCTGCAAGAGATCAATCGCTACGCCGACAGCGAGTTCCGCTATGCCGACAAGTCCGATGAGGTGGCCATCGACAACATGGTCCGTGACTTTGGCCGTCAGGAAGAGGCCAAGCGACGGTATCTGGAGGGGAAATCCTGATGGCTATCGCGCAACATCAGGGCATCGCCAGACCGCGGGTGGGCGAGAAGCGCCCGCCCATGGGGGCGGTCGGGCGCTGCCCGAGCCGCGAGCGGCACGGCCGGGGGTATTGCTCAAATGGTTGAAAAAGCTCAAGATCGGTTTTGGCGCCAAAACAATCCCATAATGTGGGGCGTACTCGCCACAGCGAGTGTGGTTGCCTTTGGGGCTTGGACTGCCGCCCAACCGGTTTGTCAAACGTATTTTTGGTTTTTGCGAAATTGTAGCGGCACTAAATGGGCTGCATTTTTGGATGCGGGACCTAACGAAGTCGGTGATACGCTCGCAGGATTTGCTGGTGCGTTGGCTTTTGTCTGGCTTATTTCTACCGTCTGGTTGCAGGGGCAAGAACTGGTTGCGCAGCGCAAGGAGCTAGTCTTGTCTCGCGCTGAGTACGAGAAGATGGTGATCGCAATGGAAGCACAGGCAGTGGCCATGGGGGAGCAAAGCGCGCTTTTCACCGATGAGCGGAAGCAAAGAGAATACGATAGGGCTGCCCGACATCTGCAGAGCTTGCTTGAAGGGCTAGTAGGGAGGTTCGAGGCTCAAGCAGATTTTGAGAACAATGGTGACAATTCGGGTTCCAGCTTTGGGTCGGTTTTCGTAGAGAGGAAGGGGCGTGGGGTAAATGAGTACCTCGAAGCATCATTGTCGCGTCTTAGTCTGTACTGGGACTTGGTTGACGAAGGCGATACTGAGGTCTTAGCGCCGGATAAGGTTTTTGAAAACAACCGGCAAGCTTATGCCCTTATCTATGAAATAGCGTGCTCGATTTCAGCAATTCGAGATAGCTTAGAAGTCGATCAGCGGCAGCGGCTTCGCAACTTGAATTTTGATGACTTAAAGAAGCAAATTAACCGATTTAGAGACGCGGTGCTCTAGAAAGGTATATGGAGAAGATACTGAGAATGAGGTTGGTTCAAAACGCTTTGTTTCTACACCTCGCTACGGACCTGGACTGCTGTTTCCAAGAAGCCGAAAGGAGGATCGAATGAAACGCCTCATCCAGAACGGCCTGATGTTCGGCAACCTTATCCCTGTGACCAGCCCGGCGTTGGTGGATCGCTACAACCGGGCGCTGATGCATCTGGCGGGGAAGCGGACGGAGCTGACGGATTTCCATGTGGACATCTCAGGCTTCTCGCCGGAAATCGGTGAGGAGCTGGGGGATCCGTTCTACCTCAACCCCAATGGTGTGAACCGGCAGTTCATCCTGCTGACGACAGAACAGAAGCGCGCACCGCTGCTGGAGGCGCAGTTTTCGACCAGCCGCGATATCCTGCACCGCTTCATCACCACCAATGAGACGCAGCTTTTTGCGCTGACGGCCAAGGATGCGGTGGCGGGGGAGCTGGTGAACTCGGTCTTTCATGTGGACACGCCCGCGCGTCTGTTCGACATCCGACAGGTCCGGATCGAGGCTGACACGACCAGCGGCACCATCCGGCAGGCGGATCACCTGGCGCATCTGGTGGAACGCTTCAAGACCGAGGAGGATGGCTGGTTCGATGACGTGCTGATCGCCCAGATGATCGAGACGGCCAAGGACACCGGCGACGTGTCCCGCAACCCGGTGCATCTGAAGCATGAGACCTTTGAACAGCGCAATTTCTGGACCGCGCATTTCGGTGGGCTGTACCTGTTTCAGGGAATGGATCATCCGGCGGTCATCGCGGCGGGGGCCAAGCCCGAAGGGGAACTGCCGCTGAAATTTGTCTTTGATCTGAGCGAACGCAACCGCGTGGCCAAGTTCCTGGACTACAACGACCTGGTGGAGCCGGTGGTCAAGGCGCGCGGGATCGACGGGGCGGCGGTGCTGCGTCAGAAGATGGATTTCATCGTTGCCGATACGCTGGCCCGCAAGGGGGTGGATCTGACCGGGCGGACACGGTCCGATCTGCGCCGCATGGCGCGCGGGCATGTCGGCGATCTGCCGCCTGAATATGATCTGCTGGCCGATATGGTACGCTGGGCGGAAACCGGTGGGCGCTGGCCGCGCATTTCCTCGGATCATCCGGGGTACTTCTATACGCTGCGGGCTGCCGATACGCCGGACCGGGATCTGGTCAACATGCTGCTGGCCGAGCTGTGCCCGCTGGACCTGAGGCAGATGTTCATCTGCCACAAGGCGCTGTTCTACCGGTCCTATCGTGATTGGCCGGAGGAGAAGAAAGCCTATGCCGCATCGTTCCTGGCCAATGAATACGCGGTGGACAAGGCCGGGGCGCGCACTGCGCTCTTCGGGCATGAGCCGGACATGGCCGAGCCGGAGCCTGCGCAAGTGCAGCCGAAAGAGGACCTGATCCAGCGCGTTGGCCCCTGGGGCGCTGTGAGGAGACGCTGAGATGTTCGCGATGTTTCGCCTGTTCTTCGTTCTGATGATCGTTCTGACGATTGTCTATGTCTGCCTGTCGCTCTATTCCCGGGCCGTGCGACGCGCGAAGTTGAAGGCGCAATGGGATGCCGAGGGCCAGTCCGGGGATCGCGATGCCTTTGTCGAGGCCGGGCTCAAGGCGTATGACGGTTCGCTGCGCCGCAAGTTGATTCTGGGGGTTTATGTCATCCCGATCTGCGCCATTGCGCTGCTGGTCTATGTGACGAATTTCATGTGAGGAACCAAGATGGTTTACGTCAAATGGGTGATCATGATCACCATCTGGGTGCTGTTTGGCGCCTTTCTGCATTACACGCTGCCGCAGCATGATGTCGTGCGTGTGGTCAAGACCGAGGTCCGCCGCGTCGACTTCGGGGAAAACTCCCTGTTCTGGGCCCAGCAGGACACCGGACAGGAAACAGCCGTGACAACCAACCGTGACGTTCGGTTCGTGGAAACCTTCTATGCCTCCGGCAGCCCGATGGTATTCCGCAACGAGGACACGGGCTGGGGCTGGCCGCCCTATTTCAAGCTGGACAGCTCAAACCTGCAGGCCGAGCTGACCGATCTGGTCTCGACCAAGGATGATCCGCAATGGGTGGTTCTGCGGCACTATGGCTGGCGGAACGAGTTCTTCTCGATCTTCCCCAATGCGGTTGCAGTGAAGGCAGTGGATGGGCCCGATTACCGGGTGACCAACTGGTTCAACATCATCTTCCTGACCATGCTGGCCGCGATTTTCTGGGCCATCTACGTGCGCTGGCGCCGGTTCCGTATGGCGCGTATCGATCCGGTGATCGAAGATGTCGAAGACAGCCTCTACGCTGCGGGTGATGCCATTCAGGAACGCCGTGGTCGCTTGCGCCGCTGGTTGGACAGCTGGCGGTCCAAGTAACGCAGAGCGAGAACAAATGTTGGGCGGGTTTTCCATTGGGACACTCGCCCATTTTTTTCAGGATGGGGCCCGGTGATCATTTGCCCATGATCCTCTTGCGGCGCTCCTGCATCCGCTCATTGGCCTCTGGTGTCCCGTCGTGGAAGGTGCCGAACCACTTGTCCAAAGGGATCTCCAGGCTGCCGTAATTGCACTCGAAATAGCGGTGGTGCATCTGGTGGTGAAAGGTGCCAAGCGCCAGCCGGTCCTTGTTCTTGATCAAAAGCGCTTGAAAGCCCGTGTGTGTCGTCATCGCGGTCAGGAAGTAGTACTGCAGGTGGAAAAGCAGATGCACCGGGTGCGCGCCAACGATCAAATGCACCAGCACCGAACCCAAAAAGATCAGCTGCTCGATCGGGTGCATCGACATGCCGGACCACGGGCCGACATTGATGTTGCGGTGATGCAGGTAGTGCACGTGTTTATAAAGGAACGGCACGTGGATCAGGCGGTGGATCAGGTAGAAATAGAAGCTCTCCCAAATGGGAATCAGAAAGAAAAGCGCAATGAACCAGACCGGGTTTGCCACCCATGTGATCATTGGCATATGTCCGTTGGCCAGCGCCCAGAACAGCACCACCTCATAGCCGGTCCAGATGAAAACCCCGCTACCCAGTGTCCAGAACATGTTGTCGCGCACCTGCCCCCCCAAGGTGAATTGCCTGCCATTCACCATCAGCGGGCGCGGGTCGTACTTCAGTCTCTGCCCCTGAGCCGAGAAAGTGTAGAACCACAGGTGCAATGCACCGCCGACCGCCAGCGCCAGCAGCATGTTGCGAACATACATCTGCGCGATCCAGCCGAAGGCGAAGGTCTTGCTGTCTTCCAGCGGCGGTTGAAACCAGTAGAGGCTGGCGAAGGCGATCCCGACAATGATCAGCTTTTCCGTGATCAGGAACCAGGAGTTCAGAAACCACTTTGCAATCTCGATGGGGTTGAGGGGCCAGGTGAAAACAGGGGACACCTTCAACGGTACCTCGGGATGATGGTTCCAGCCCTTTAGCCGCGTGTCAGACATGGGATGCCCCCCTGTGTTTTGGAGTTCCCGCAAACTTTGACACGGCTGATTTCCTGTGAAAAACAGAATTATCTGAGAAACTTCATCTGATTTTCCGGGGTAGTATGAGCATCTCTCTGCAATCCATGCGGTATTTTTCAACGGCTGTGTCGCTGGGCAGCATTTCCAAGGCTGCGGAAGAGCTCAATGTGGCGGCGTCTGCCATTTCAGCCGCCATCGACAAGATTGAAGCGCATTTTCAGCTCAAGCTGGTCAATCGGTTTCGATCACGTGGAATCACCGCCACGGCCAGCGGCAAGGCGATGCACCGCAAGTTCTCGCATCTTCTGGAGGAATACGCGGCCCTGATGTCTGAGGGGGCGGCGCTCAAACAGGGCCTGCAAGGGGAATTGCGAATCGGGTACTACGCCCCTGTGGCGCCGGCCTTTCTGCCGGAAATCCTGACTTCCCTGATGCGGCCGGAGAACCAGATAACCCTGTATCTGGAAGAATGCGACAATGATCGGGCGCAGGAGGGGCTGCTGGCAGGTGAATTCGACGCGATCCTGTTTGTGTCGGATGCGGCCCTTCCTCAGATCCCCTTTGATGTTCTTGTTGAAGCGCCAGCCTATTGTCTGGCAGCGGCGCAGCATCCGCTGGTCCGTCAGAAAACCGTCAGCCTGGCGGATCTGGCGCGCGAACGGGTGATCGTTCTGAACCGGCCAACCGCGCTGGACTACTATCAGCAGCTCTTCGACAGAGCCGGTCAGGATCCGCAGATGTTCACCTATGCGAACTCCACCGAAATGGTGCGCAGCCTTGTCGGAGCGGGTCAGGGCTGTGCTGTTCTGAACATGTTGCCCCTGACAGACGTCAGCTATGCGGGACAGCAGTTGACTGCCTTGCCGATCCGGGATGCCCTGCCGCCCCTGTCGCTGGCTCTGGGGTATGACAAAGCCAATCCGCGCCGCATTGTCCGACACTTTGCCGACCAATGCAGAGCATATTTCGAGTGTTCAGCCGGGCATCGCCACATCGTCACCAACCGGGGTGAAGCACATCGGTGAGATGCGCCATCGCAGCGCAGCGGTGTCATCTCTTGCGCGCGGGGCAGATTCTTTGCCCTGACGTGGAAATTTTCTTCAAAGAAGATCTGCGCAGCATGAAATTCACGTGCACTGGGTACAGGTGAGTCGTTTCCCGGTGATTCGATAAGCGGGAAGCCGCTTCGCAAATTTCGGAAAAGGATGTCCGGGAGGTGGGGCCAAGAGCCCCTAAATCGGGAGAACACACAGATCGGCGGGCACTAGACCCGGAAACCAGGTTATTCTTTTTATTCATGTACTTGGGGAGACCTGGTGCTGCTGGAGAGAATTGAACTCTCGACCTCTCCCTTACCAAGGGAGTGCTCTACCTCTGAGCTACAGCAGCGCCGGTGAGGGGCTGATTAGACTCAAACGAAACCGGGCGCAAGGGTTATCTGGACGGTTTTTTTAAGAGCCTGTACAGAAGGGGCATGGCAGACAAAAATTCATCCCGAAAAAAGGCGAAATCCGAGGCCTCGCGCGAAGAAAGGCTCAAGGCAGCGCTGAAGGCGAATCTGGGTCGACGCAAGGCGCAGGCCAAGGCACGCTCGGAAAACGATACAAAAACCGACGAGAACGAGGGCTAGAGCATATGGATTCGATTCTGGTGACAGGAAACGGCGCACTGAACGGGCAGATCCCGATCGCAGGGGCCAAGAACGCCTGTCTGACGCTGATGCCCGCGACCCTGCTCAGCGAAGAGCCGCTGACGCTGACCAACGCGCCGCGGCTGAGCGATATCAAGACCATGACGGCGCTGCTGCAATCGCTTGGCGCTGAGGTGTCGACGCTGCAGGACGGTCAGGTGATCGCGATGTCCAGCCACGACCTGACCAGCCAAACCGCCGATTATGACATTGTGCGGAAAATGCGCGCCTCAAACCTTGTGCTTGGGCCTTTGCTGGCGCGATTCGGTCAGGCCGTGGTGTCGCTGCCCGGCGGTTGTGCGATCGGCGCGCGTCCGATGGACCTGCACACCGAGGGGCTGGAGGCGCTGGGCGCCGAGATCGAGTTGAAAGACGGCTATCTGCACGCCAAAGCCCCCGGTGGGCTGAAGGGGGCGGTGCATGAGATGCGCTTTGCCTCTGTTGGGGCGACGGAAAACATCGTGATGGCGGCGACCCTGGCCAAGGGGACCACCGTTCTGAAGAATGCCGCACGTGAGCCGGAGATCGTGGATCTGGTTGAATGCCTGCGCAAGATGGGCGCGCAGATTTCCGGCGAAGGTACCAGCACCATTGAAATTCAGGGCGTGGATCGCCTGCATGGCGCGACGCATCAGGTGGTCACCGACCGGATCGAACTTGGCACCTATATGCTGGCCCCGGCCATCTGTGGCGGTGAGGTTGAACTTCTGGGCGGCCGTATGGATCTGGTCGGATCCTTCGTCGAGAAGCTGAACGCCGCCGGTGTTGACGTGGAAGAAACCGCCAATGGTCTGAAGGTCAGCCGCCGAAATGGCCGGGTGCAAGCGGTGGATGTCACCACCGAGCCTTTCCCGGGTTTCCCGACCGACCTGCAGGCGCAGATGATGGCCTTGCTGTGCACGGCCGAGGGCGTCTCGGTTCTGGAAGAGAAGATTTTCGAGAATCGCTTCATGCACGCGCCGGAACTGATGCGCATGGGTGCTCAGATCGACGTGCATGGCGGGACTGCTACGGTAACTGGGGTTGAGCGGCTGAAGGGCGCGCCCGTGATGGCGACGGACCTGCGGGCCTCTGTCTCGTTGATCCTTGCGGGGCTGGCCGCCGAAGGTGAAACCGTGGTCAGCCGGGTGTATCACCTTGATCGGGGATATGAGCGGGTGGTGAGCAAGCTGTCCGGCGTTGGCGCAAAGATTGAGCGAATCAAGGGATAAACATGACGGACGCCAGTTTCGAAGACGGTCGCGAGGCCCCGCTGAACCTTGGGGCCCTGGAAGCAGAGGACCTTCAGGTCATTTCGACCCTGATCCAGGATTCGGTTCTGCCGATCACCGAGCTGAAGTGGCAGCGGGCGCAGCGCCGCTTTGCCCTCTTGCTGAACCGGTTCAGGTGGGAAGACCGCGACGCGGCACAGGCGCGCGGGCGCCGCGTTGAACGGGTGCAGTCCATACTGGTCTTCGACAATGTCGTTTCCGTGGCCAGCCAGGGCGTTGACCGCTCTGATCCGGATATTGTGCTGTCGCTTCTGTCGGTCGAGTTCAAGCCCGGTGAAGACGCCGCAGGTGAGGTGATCCTGACCTTTGCCGGGGACGGTGCCATCCGTCTTGAGGTGGAAGCGCTGGAAGCCAATCTGCGCGATGTGACGCGTCCTTATGCGGCGCCGTCTGGTCGGGTTCCGGATCACGGGGCCTGACACATGCAGAACAAACGCGGGATCAGTCAGGCGTTTGTTCACCAGCCATCGGCGCAGTCTCTGCGCCGGGCCACCGTTTTCGATGTGTTCGAGATTTCCCGCGTTCTGATCCGGTCGATCCGGGAGCTTTGCCATGCGGACCACCAGGGGGATCCTGCGCGTCTGCAAAGCTGGACCGAAAACAAAACTCCCGCCGATATCCAGAACTGGATTACCGAAGGGGCTGAGATCTGGGTCATCGAAAGGGACGGGCGCCTTGCTGCCGTGGGGGCGCTGGGCGCGGTGACGGCTCAGGTGGGGGAGGTGACGCTGAACTATGTCTCCCCCGACTTCCGGGGGCAGGGCATCAGCAGCCATATGTTGCAGCATCTGGAACATCGGCTGGTTGAACGCGGGGCCCGGCGCGGGCGGCTGGAAGCGACCGACACGGCCTGGGCCTTCTACCTTGCCCGAGGGTGGGAGCCCGCGGCGGCGCAATGCGGAGACAGGATAGAATGTCGCGCTATGGCGAAGTCGCTTGTGGATGACGGCGAGGCGACTTGAGCCGGGGCCTCCGGGGCGCTAAGGGAAGGGCAACTGCCGGAGAGAAAAATGCCCGTATTCCTCGATACCGCTTCTGCCGAATTTGAAACCGAGTTCGCGGTTCTGTTGTCTGCCAAGCGTGAAGACAGCCCCGATGTGGATGCCGTTGTGGCCCAGATCATCGATGATGTGCGGACACGCGGCGACGCGGCGGTGATCGAACTGACCTCCAAGTTCGACCGCGTTGATCTGGCCCCCGGTGCCTTGCGGTTCTCGGATGCAGAAATTCAGGCTGCGATTGCTGAGGTGCCGCAGGCCGAGCGCGAAGCGCTGGAGCTGGCCGCCGAACGGATCCGGGCCTATCACGAACGGCAGATGCCCGAGAACGCCCAATGGACGGATGAGGCCGGGGCGATGCTGGGCTGGCGCTGGTCTGCGGTCTCTGCCGCCGGTCTTTATGTGCCGGGGGGGCTGGCCTCTTACCCGTCTTCGGTTCTGATGAATGCCATCCCGGCAAAGGTTGCGGGCGTCCAGCGCCTTGCGATCACGGTGCCGACCCCGGATGGGCAGATCAACCCGCTGGTGCTGCTGGCGGCAAAACTGGCCGGCGTGGATGAGGTGTATCGCGTTGGTGGGGCGCAGGCCGTTGCCGCGCTGGCCTATGGCACCGAGTCGATTGCGCCGGTCGACATGATCACCGGTCCCGGCAACGCTTTTGTCGCAGCAGCCAAACGCCGGGTCTTTGGCAAGGTTGGCATCGACATGATTGCCGGGCCGTCCGAAATTCTGGTCATCGCTGATGCGGACAACAATCCCGACTGGATCGCCCTGGACTTGCTGAGCCAGGCCGAACATGACGAAAACGCCCAGTCCATTCTGATCACACCGGATCGTGCGTTTGGGGATGCGGTTGCGAACGCGGTCGAAAAACGTCTGGAAACGCTGGAGCGGCGCGAGATCGCAGGGGCCAGCTGGCGCGATTTCGGAGCGGTTATCGTGGTGCGTGATCTGCAGGAAGCGGCGCAATTGTCGAATCGGATCGCCCCCGAACACTTGGAGCTTTGTGTGGCCGATCCTATCGCCCTGTCGCAGGAGACCGTGCACGCCGGTGCGATCTTCCTGGGCCAATACACGCCCGAAGCGATTGGTGACTATGTTGGTGGCCCCAACCACGTTTTGCCAACGGCCCGTTCGGCGCGGTTCTCATCCGGTCTGTCGGTGATGGATTTCCTTAAGCGCACGACGCTGTCTCAGATGACGCCGGACGCGCTGCGTGCCATCGGGCCTGCGGCGGAAACGCTTGCCAAAAGCGAAAGCCTGGAGGCGCATGGGCTGTCTGTGCGCGCGCGGCTGGATGCGTTGAACAAGTAGGGTTCAGTAGTGCGCGGTATAGCCGCCATCCACGGCCAGAACCTGGCCCGTCACATAGGATGCGGCGGGTGAAGCCAGAAACAGAACGGCCGGGGCCAGCTCGGCCGGTTCGCCCCAGCGCCCCAAAGACGTTGATTTCCGCAGCTTGTCGGCGATTTCAGGGTTCTTCGCGGCTTCGGCGTTTGGCGCGGTTTTGAAGAAACCCGGCGCAACCGCATTCACGTTGATACCCTGTGGACCCAGCTCTGCGGCAAGCGCCTTGGTCATGCCGTTGATACCAGCCTTTGCAGTCGTGTAGGCGGCATCGCCCCCTTGGGCAATAAGTCCGGCGATGGACGAGATGTTGACGATTCGCCCGTAGCGCTTGGCCTCCATCTGGCGCGCGGCCTCCTGGGCCAACCGAAAGGGTGAGATCAGATCGACTTCCAACAGCCGTGTCAGATCCGAACGGGTGAACTCGGGCAGGGTGCGGCGGTCGCGCATGCCGACATTGTTGATCAGGATCGAAAGCCCGCCCTGGGCGTCGATCTGCTGCATGGCCTGTTGCATTGCGGTGTCATCGGCGACATCGAAGGGCAGCCCCTGCGCCTGTCCGCCCGCCTGCGTGATGTCCTCCACGGCCTTTGCGCAGGTGGACGCGCTACGCCCGTTTATCCAGACGGTTGCCCCGGCCCGAGCCAGAAGCAGGGCGATTTCATACCCTAGTCCGCTGGTCGATCCGGTGATCAGGGCGTTCTGCCCGTCGAGTTTGAAGCAGTCCATGGGCTTTCCTTGGTCTTTGTGATGGGGCCGGCGGGGGCCGCGTGACAGCAATCTTAGGGCGATGACGCAAATGGTGACAACGCTGCCGGGGGTCGCATTGCTCAATCCGGGCAGTTCATGTAGGTCTGTCGTGATACGCCCGATAGCAGAGCACAAATTAGATGAGCTATATCTCACATATCGAACTAGACGATCGCAACTTGCCGCCTCCGACGCCGGAAATCGAGCAGGAGCGCAAGGTGGCCGTGTTTGATCTGATCGAGGAAAATCAGTTTGATCTGCCATCACGCAAGGAAAAGGACATCCCGGATGGGCCCTACCATCTTGGGTTGGCTATTCGCGACAAGCGTCTGGTGTTTGACGTCAACACCGAAGGCGGGGAAAAGGCGGCTGAATTCCATCTGTCACTTTCGCCGTTCCGGCAGGTGGTCAAGGACTACTACCAGATCTGCGAAAGCTACTACACCGCGGTGAAAACGCTGCCGCCAAGCCAGATCGAAACCATCGACATGGCCCGGCGCGGTATTCACAACGAGGGCAGCCGGGTCCTGCAGGAACGCTTGGATGGGAAGGCCGAGATCGACACAGACACTGCGCGGCGTCTGTTTACATTGATCTGCGTATTGCATTTCGGAGCCTGACGCGTGGAGGAGCTTCCGCAGTCGGTCCTGTTTTGCTGTGACCACAACGCGGTCAGGTCCCCGATGGCCGAGGGGATCATGAAGAAATTCTACGGCACCGGCACTTATGTGCAGTCTGCCGGGGTCAAGAACGATCTGGAAATAGACGGGTTCTGCATCGCCGTCTGTCAGGAAATGGGGGTCGAGCTGTCAAGGCACCGGTCCCGATCTTTCGATGAAATGGAGCAATGGGGCGATGATTTGTCGTCCTTTGACTTGGTCGTGGCGTTGTCACCAGCGTCGCAGCGCCGGGCGCTTGAATTGACCCGTTTTTTTTACCTCGATGTCGAATATTGGCCAATTATGGACCCAACCGGGCTAGGGGAGACCCGGGAGGCCAAGCTAAACAGCTATCGACAAAGCAGAGATCAGATTATCCAACGGCTGACCGCGCGTTGGGGGGAACCGACGGAGTTGTTATGAACGAAACCATCTCGCGCTATTTCACGGCCTTCAACGCGGGCGACATCCAGGGCATGCTGGATTGCCTGTCGGACGACATTGCCCACCACGTGAACGAAGGGCAGATTCGCGTCGGCAAAGAGAAGTTCGCCGATTTCTGTGCTCATATGGAGCGTTGCTACAAGGAAGAGCTGACCGACATGGTCATCTTCGACGCGGAAAACGGCACCCGTGCGGCGGCCGAGTTCATTGTGAACGGCACCTATCTGGCGACGGACGAAGGTCTGCCGGAAGCAAACGGTCAGACCTATCGTCTGCCCGCGGGATCTTTCTTCAATCTGAAAGATGGCAAGATCACCCGCGTGACGACTTTCTACAACCTGGCTGATTGGGTCCGTCAGGTTTCCGCATGACCACCCGCATTCGGATCGAGGCGATGACCGGCGCAGCGCTTGAAGCTGCGCTGGCCGATGTCGCGCGCCTGCGGATCAAGGTCTTCCGGGCGTGGCCCTATCTGTATGATGGGGATCTGGAGTATGAGCAGAGCTATCTGCAAAGCTACCGGGATAGCGACCGGGCGGTTGTTGTGGGGGCCTTTGACGGGGATCGCCTTGTTGGCGCCTCGACAGGCGCGCCACTGAGTGATCATGCCGATGATTTCGCCGCGGCCTTTGCTGGGACCGGGATCGATCTGACGGACGTCTTCTATTGTGCCGAATCCGTGCTGCTGCCGGAATATCGCGGTTTGGGAGTGGGCCACGGCTTTTTTGACGCGCGTGAGGCTCATGCCCGCAAGCTGGGCTTTCCGAAATGTGCGTTCTGCGGGGTCCAGCGCCCGGCGGATCATCCGCTGCGCCCGGCGGATTATGCACCGCTGGATCCGTTCTGGAACAAGCGCGGCTATGCACCACTACCGGGGGCGGTGGCGCATTTCTCATGGAAAGATATTGACCAGCAGGCTGAAACGGAAAAACCGTTGCAGTTCTGGATCCGCGATCTCTGAGCCGTCCCAAGGCGTCCGGCAGACGGATCGTTCCAGCTTAGGGGGAGAGTTGAATGAAAGTTGCAACCGCCGCATATCCGCTCGACTGGTTCGACAGCTGGGCGCAATACGAAGACAAGATCGCCCGCTGGGTCGGTGAGGCCGCTGGAGAAGGCGCGGACCTGCTTGTCTTCCCTGAATATGGCGCGATGGAATTGTCGACCTTGGACGGGATCGAGGTCTCTCGGGATCTGGAGAAGTCCATCCATTCGGTGTCCGAGAAGATGGAAGAGGCCGCCAAGCTGCACCTGCGGCTGGCGGCGGAGCATGACGTTCATATCCTTGGAGCATCCGCACCTGTTGAGAGCGGGTTGGAGCGTCCAGTGAACCGGGCAGAGCTCTATACCCCGTCCGGCGGGCGTGATCATCAGGACAAGCAGATCATGACCCGCTTCGAACGCGAAGAATGGGGTATTGTCGGCGGCGGTCCCTTGAAGGTTTTTGAGACTGCGCTGGGGCGACTGGGCGTTCTGATCTGCTATGACAGCGAATTCCCGCTGCTGGGCCGTGCGCTGAAGGATATCGACATTTTGCTGGTGCCCTCCTGCACCGAAGCGCTGGCCGGGTATTGGCGGGTCCGGATCGGCGCGATGTCGCGCGCGCTGGAAACGCAATGCGTGTCGGTGATGTCGTCCATCGTCGGGCAGAACGATTGGTCCGAAGCCGTCGACATGAACACCGGGACCGGGGGCGTCTTTGGCCCGCCGGACCGCGGCTTCCCGGGAACGGGCGTTTTGGCGGAAGGGAAGTTGAACGTTCCCGGCTGGACCTATGCAACCGTCGACCTGGATACGATCGCCAATGTACGCGCCGACGGCGCCGTTCTGAACCGTACCCACTGGGGGGAACAGGACAACCGGGTGAATTCGGTCACAAAGAGCCAGCTTTTTTGAGTGAGCCCTTGAAAAACCCGGGAAATGGTCCCATCTATGCGCACGGCTTGCATATCGGCAAGTGAAACCAAGATGGAGACAACATGGCCAAGGAAGATACGCTCGAATTTCCCGGTGTCGTGAAGGAACTCCTGCCCAATGCGACGTTTCGGGTCGAGCTGGAAAACGGCCATGAG
>JALEGX010000046.1 GCA_022763485.1 Paracoccaceae bacterium
AGGCGATGATCAACCAGGAGCTCGGCGAGCCCTTCCGCCGCGACGCAATGAAAAAACCCGTCCGCGTCGCTGGCATCTCCAAAGACGACATGAAACCGCAGAAAGTCTGAGGCGCACAAGGTCGGGCAGGCATCACGGCACGGGCCGCCGTCTCTGGCGGCCCGAACCTATGTTTCGATCCGCACAGGCGTACCGGGGTAGACATGCTTTGGTCTGCCTGGGAGTCCGGCCAACAGGCCGCGCTTGCCGTTTTGTGGCGGGCAATTGAAAGGAAACCGAATGAAGCCTCTGGAAACGCTTCTGAAAAATGCGGCACGGTCCCAGAAGAAGATCGTCCTTTCGGAAGGCGCGGACCCACGCGCCGTCGAAGCGGCCCTGTCGGCGCGCAGCCAGGGGGTGGCGCGGGTGATCCTGGTGGGGGAGCGCGCGTCGATCGAAGCGCAGCTGTCGGAGGCCGCGGGTACGCCGCCGGACGGCATTGACATCCATGACCCCGCGATCTCCGATCTGCTGGATGAGATGGCCGCGGCCTATCACCAGTTGCGCGCCCACAAAGGCGTGACCCTGCCGGACGCGGAGCAGGCGGTGCGTCAGGCGCATGTCTATGCGGCAATGCTGGTGCGCCTGGGCTATGCGGATGGCACCGTGGGCGGTGCCGTGGCCACCACGGCCGAAATCGTGCGTACCGCGATTCAGGTCATTGGGCCGCGCAAGGGGGCAAAGCTGGTGTCCAGCTTCTTTCTGATGCTGTTCTGCAAGACGCATCACATCAAGAAAGGGGCCCATGTCTTTGCCGACAGCGGTCTGGTGGTTGATCCCAATGCCGAGGAAATGGCGCAGATTGCGCTGGCGTCGGCGGACAGTTTCAAGGTTCTGACCGGGGACACGCCTCGGGTTGCCATGTTGTCCTTTTCGACACGGGGCAGTGCGGCCCATGACAAGGTGTCCAAGGTGGTGACGGCCACGGACCTGGCGAAAGAAGCGGACCCGGCTTTGCTGATCGACGGGGAGTTGCAGTTCGACGCGGCCTTTGTCCCCGATGTGGCGGCGTCCAAGGCAAGCGACTCGCCGCTGCAGGGAGAGGCGAATGTGTTCGTGTTTCCGAACCTCGAAAGCGGCAACATCGCCTACAAGATTGCCCAACGCGTGGGCGGCGCGGTGGCGATTGGCCCCATCCTTCAGGGGCTGGCGAAACCCGCAAACGATCTGTCGCGGGGATGTTCGGCCGAGGATATCCTGCACATGATTGCCGTCACCGCGGCCCAGGCCGATCAGGATGGCAGTGAGGGCTAGGCCACGGGCGCCCGTGATTGTGCGGCAATGTCCCGGACGAAGCGGATACAGGTATCCGGATCGGTGATCGGCAGCATGTGACCGCGTTCTGGCAGCAGGGTGACGGCGAAGCCATGCGCGCTCATCGGCGTGCCATGTTCCGTGGCCGAGATCACCGCATCCTGCTCACCAAACAGCACGCCCGCCGGCGTGTCGGGCAAGCCTTCATATTGCGCGGCCTGACCTGCGATCCCGGAATGGGCGGCTACAATATCCGCAGACGCGGTGACGAAAGCCTTCGGTCGCAGGCCCAGGGCTGCACCGGCGGAGGTCAGGAAGCTGTCCGGGCAGGGCTCGGGCGAGAAGACCTCTGTCAGTACGGCTGCGGCCGTGCGCTGCGCGGCAGGAACTGCGATCGTATGTCCAAGAATGCGCCGCAGAAGTGGTGAGGACACCATCAGCCCTTTGAAGCTTTCGGCGGTTTGATCGGTTGCTTGGGTCAACGGTGCGATCAGCGCCAGCCCGGCAACCGCTTCGGGACGTTGCAAGGCCATGGCCAGCGAAACCGCGCCGCCCAGCGAATGTCCGACCAGCACGGGGGTCTGGACGCCGATCTTGTCCAGAGCCTGCCAGATCATCCGCGCCTGTTCGGGCAGGGCGGCCAAAGTGTCCGCGTCACGCTCGGAATAGCCGCAGCCGGGCCGGTCCAGAGCGATGACACGATACTCCTGCGCCAGCGGATCGGTCATTGCATAGGTGAAGTGCTGCAGCTGGCCGGACAGCCCGTGAACCATGACCAGCTCCGGGGCGTCGCGAGGGCCCAGATCCAGAAAGTGGATGCGCCCTCCGTCCACGTCAACGGTTTGGCCTGCCTGCGGCACCGCCGCTTCGGCCTCTTTCCGCAGCCGGTCCGTTTTGCGCCAGGCTGCAAATGTCGCGGCGGCGAAGAGAGCGAGCAGGAAAAGGAGAATGAAAACAAGAATGGGCATGAAAATCTCTGAACGCGGGTTCAATCCCTGAGTGCGGGCAGGTTGGGTTTGGGCAGACAATCGAGCACCGCAAACACGCGGTCCCGACAGGCCTCGCCCGGCCAATCCGTGGGGTGGAAGGACAGCGGCAGATCCAAGTGGCGCAGTACAACGCGACGCCAGCGGTGGACAATCAGGGTCCGCACCGTGGCGATCTGCTGTGGGGTCAACGTCTGCGGGACGGGTCCCAGATGTTCCAAATCGCTCAGCAAGGTTGCACAGGCGGACACCAGATCCGTGGGGAAGACCCGGCGCTTCAGCCAGTCGGGCACGGTGAAATCGCGGGCGTCGATGGCCAGCAGGTCGTCGCAATGCGGCGGCAATTCGCCATGTCCCAGGGCGCAGTGGCGACCAATCGCAACATGGGTGTCGGTCAACAGAACCTCATCCAGGGTCTGCTGACCGGCCCCGTCTTCGGCCAGCAGCACATGCCATTTGTCCGGGATATCCGGTTTGCGATCATAGATGCGGGTCGCGGCCTGGGCACTCTGCGCCCGCCCCGAGGCGGTCAGGAAATGCACGGAGTTGCGGCCGCTGCGGGCGGAATCGATCCAGCCATCCTTGCGCAGGCGGTGCAAGGCAACCCGGATCGCTTCGGGCTTGATCCCGATGGGGCTGATGATCTGTGTCAGGGTGCTGCCGCCGATCCTGTCGGCCGGGTCCTGACCCATGTCACCGAACAGCGAAACGATCACCGACCAGACGCGCTGGTTGCTGGGATCGTTCAGTTGCGCAACGGTTTTTTCAAACCATGTATTCGGGTCGTCGGTCATTCTGACAGTCTAGGCAGGCTTGCGGCGGGTTGCCAGCCGAATGATCCCCGCCTCCGCGCAAGTGAGCGAGGGCCCAAAGAAAAACAGCCCCACAGCGATAGGCTGCGGGGCTGGTCTTTGCCGGATCCAGAACATTCAACACGGGCAAACGGAACCTGCCCAGCTGTCACCGGCCGTGTAGGGCTCAGAAGGCATTCATGGTCAGCAGCTCGTATTCCGCGACCAGTTCATCCTCCTGATTGGTGAGCGTCACATGCCAGCGGACTTCGCCGTATTCTTCGTTGCGCGGGGTCTTTTTCTTGACTGTCAGGCGCACCTTGATGCTGTCCCCGGCGCTGACCGGTTTCATGAAGCGTAGACCGTCCAGCCCGGTGTTGGCCAGCACGGGGCCTTCGTTCGGCTCCACGAACAGGCCAGCGGCAAAGCTCAGCAGCAGATAACCGTGGGCCACCCGGCCCGGGAAGAAGGGGTTCCGCTTGGCGGCCGCATCATCCATGTGGGCATAGAAGGTGTCGCCGGTGAAATGGGCGAAGTGCTCGATGTCTTCCATGGTGACGGTGCGCGGGTCGGTGTGCAGTGTCTCACCAATCGACAGTTCGCCGAACTTGCGGGTGAAGGGATGCGCGGGGCCCTGTACCTCGGTGCCGCCGGGAACCCATTTTTCCCCGATGGCCGACAGGATATCGGGCGAACCCTGGATCGCGGTCCGCTGCATGTAGTGTTTTACACCACGGATGCCGCCCAGCTCTTCGCCGCCACCTGCGCGCCCGGGGCCACCATGGACCATGTGGGGCAGGGGCGACCCGTGCGAGGTGGATTCCTTCATCGAATCGCGGTTGTTGAAGTAGATGCGGCCGTGGAAGGCGCCGGCCCCGATGGCGACCTCGCGGGCGACGTGCGGGTCATGGGTGATGCAGGATGCCACCAGCGAGCCCTGACCGCGATTGGCCAGCGCCACCGCATGATCCAGGTCACGATATCCCATGATGGTGGACACGGGGCCGAAGGCTTCGGTGTCATGCACCCGGGTGGCAGTGTCGGGGTCAGCACAGTGATAAAGCATTGGCGGCACAAACGCGCCTTTTTCCGCGTCGGCGCCTTCAACGGCGAAATCTTCGGGATTGCCAAAGACGCGTTCGGCCTCTTGACCGATCAGGGCCGCTTTCTCCAGCACGTCGCGTTTCTGACCATTGGACACCAGCGCCCCCATGCGGGTGGTTTCCAGCCGCGGATCGCCGATCACGGTTTTGGCCAGGCGGCCCGAAAGCGCCTCGATCACCGCCTGTACGGTGTTTTCCGGCGCGATGATCCGACGAATTGCGGTACATTTCTGCCCGGCTTTGGTGGTCATTTCCCGGCTGACTTCCTTGACGAACAGGTCAAATTCCGGCGTTCCGGGCTGGGCATCGGGGCCAAGGATCGAGCAGTTCAGGCTGTCTGCTTCAGAGGTGAAGCGGACCGAATTGCCCAGAATCAGCGGGTTGGAGCGCAGTTTCAGCGCGGTATCCGCCGACCCGGTAAAGGCCACCGCATCCTGGCAGGTCAGACGGTCCAGCATGTCGCCCAGACCGCCGGTGACCAGTTGTACTGCACCGGCGGGCAGAATGCCCGAGTCGATCATCAGGCGAACGCAGAGTTCCGTTACATAGCAGCTGGCCGTGGCGGGTTTGACGATGGCGGAAACACCGGCCAGCAGGGTCGGGGCGAGCTTCTCCAACATGCCCCAGACGGGGAAGTTGAAGGCATTGATGTGGATCGCCACACCTTGCAGCGGGGTGCAGATGTGCTGGCCCAGGAAGGTGCCATTGCGGCTCAGCTGCTCGATCTCACCGTCCAGATAGACATGGCTGTCGGGCATTTCGCGGCGGCCCTTGGAGGCAAAGACCAGCATGGTGCCGATGCCGCCGTCGATGTCGATCATGTGATCGGACTGGGTGGCGCCGGTGTTGAAGCTCAGGTCATACATGGCCTGGCGATGTTCGCGCAGGTGCAGGGCAAGGGCCTTGAGCATCCGGGCGCGGTCATGAAAGGTCATCTTGCGCAGGGCGGGGCCGCCGGTGTTGCGGGCGTAGTCCAGCATCGCCTGCACGTCCAGCGCGTCATTCCCGGCAGAAGCCATGACTTCGCCGGTGATGGCATTGGCAATGTTGCGCGCGCCCGCGCCGGGGGCGATCCATTCGCCGTGGGCAAAGCTGGAAACCTCTAAAATGCTCATGTTGAAACGCTCCTCCGGTCGGGTTGTCACAGGGTTGCGGAATTTATTGACCAACCGTTCGGTTTATGCAAGAAATTTGTCAGGCAAAGAGGAGGAGTCAGCCGAGATGACGGAATCGATCCTGGTGCAGGACCATGGAAACTGGGTGGAAATCACGCTGAACCGCCCGGACCGGCTGAACAGTTTCAATGATGAAATGCATTATGCGCTGCGGGCCGCGATTGAAAACGCGCGTGATACCGGCAAGCGTGCGATTCTGCTGACGGGGGCGGGCCGCGGGTTCTGCGCCGGGCAGGACCTGGGGGACCGCGATCCGCGCAAGATGGACGGGCCGCCCGACTTGGGCAACACGGTGCGGACCTTCTATGCGCCGCTGGTCCGGTTGATCCGGTCGCTGAACTTTCCGGTGATCTGTGCGGTGAACGGCGTGGCCGCCGGGGCAGGGGCAAACCTGTCGCTGGCCTGCGATGTGGTGCTGGCGGCTGAGAGCGCCAAATTCATCCAATCCTTTTCCAAGGTGGGTCTGATCCCCGATACCGGCGGCTCGTGGCATCTGCCGCGGCTGCTGGGCGAAGCACGGGCCAAAGGTCTGGCCTTTACGGCTGAACCGCTGCCTGCCAAGAAGGCCGAGGATTGGGGGCTGATCTGGAAAGCGCTGCCGGATGAAGAGCTTATGACCGAAGCCCGCGCAATGGCCGAAAAGTTTGCCAACGGGCCGACCCTGGGGCTGGGCCTGACAAAGCAATCGATCCAGGCGGCTGCGGTGGACACGCTGCATGACCACCTGGAGCTGGAGGCCGACGCGATGAAGACCTGCGGCGAAAGCGCGGATTATGCCGAAGGCGTGGCCAGCTTCCTGGAAAAACGCAAGCCGGTGTTCAAGGGCGAATGACGATGGATCCGAAAGTTCGGGCCGAGCGCGCCTCGGCTGCCATGTGGGCCGAAGACAATGCCTCGAAATGGGCCGGGATGGAGATCACCCATATCGATGAAGGCGTTGCGACGCTGGAGATGACTGTGGAGCCGCATCATTGCAACGGGCATGGGATCTGCCACGGTGGCGTGACCTTCATGCTGGCCGACAGCGCCTTTGCCTTTGCCTGCAACAGCCGCAACCAGTCGACGGTGGCGCAGCACAACATGATCAGCTTCACCGCCCCGGGGCGGGTGGGCGACCGGCTGAGCGCCAAGGCCCGCGAAGTGTCCCTGACCGGGCGCAGCGGTATCTATGATGTGACTGTCACCAATCAGAATAACGACCTGATCGCCGAGTTCCGGGGGATGTCCCGCGCGATCAAGGGCCAATTGTTTGAAGAATAAGGCGAGGAGGAAACCATGAAGGACCTGAGCCCGAAGAAGGAAGACCTGGATCCGATCGAAATCGCATCCATTGACGAAATCCGTGCCGTACAGCTGGAGCGCCTGAAATGGTCGGTGCGCCATGCCTATGAAAACGTGGCGATGTACAAGCAACGTTTTGACGATGCGGGCGTCCACCCTGACGACCTGCAGCAGCTGTCGGACCTGTCGAAGTTCCCGTTCACCTACAAAAACGACCTGCGTGACAATTATCCGTTCGGCCTGTTTGCCGTGCCGCGTGAGCAGATCATGCGCCTGCACGCCTCCTCGGGCACCACGGGCAAACCGACCGTCGTGGGCTACACCGCCAACGACATTTCCAACTGGGCCGATCTGGTGGCACGCAGCCTGCGGGCGTCGGGCCTGCGTCGCGGCGATATGGTGCACAACGCCTATGGCTATGGCCTCTTTACCGGTGGTCTGGGCGCGCACTACGGGATCGAGCGTCTGGGCGCGACAGTTGTCCCGATGTCGGGTGGGCAAACCGAAAAGCAGGTTGGCCTGATCACCGATTTCCAGCCGACGGGCATCATGGTTACGCCGTCCTATATGCTGAACATTCTTGAGCAGTATCATAAGGTTGGCATGGATCCGCGCGAAAGCTCGCTGCAGGTTGGTGTCTTTGGCGCCGAACCCTGGACAGACGCGATGCGCAAGGAAGTCGAAGAAGCCTTCGACATGCACGCGGTAGACATCTATGGCCTGTCGGAAATCATGGGGCCGGGTGTGGCCAACGAATGCGTTGAAACCAAGGACGGCCCGGTCATCTGGGAAGACCACTTCCTGCCGGAAATCATCGACCCCGAAAGCGGCGAAGTGCTGCCGGATGGAGAGCTGGGTGAGCTGGTCTTTACCACGCTGACCAAAGAAGGCCTGCCGATGATCCGCTATCGTACCCGCGACCTGACGCGCCTGCTGCCGGGCACCGCGCGGTCGATGCGGCGTATGGAAAAGATCACCGGTCGCTCGGACGACATGATCATCCTGCGGGGTGTCAACGTGTTCCCGACCCAGGTCGAAGAGCAGGTTCTGGCCACTGGTGGGCTGGCAAGCCACTTCCAGATCGAGCTTTACAAGTCAGGCCGCATGGACGCGATGCGCGTTTTTGTTGAAGCAACCCCCGATTCCACGGACAATCTGTCCAAGACCGCGGCCGCCCGGATGCTGACCAAGCGCATCAAGGACATTGTTGGCGTTTCGACCGAGATTATTGTAGGGGATCCCGGTGACGTCGAGCGTTCTCAAGGTAAGGCCAAGCGCGTCGTAGACAATCGCGACAAGGAGTGAGCATTGGCCCGCACGATAGCAAAGGACCACGATCAGAAACGCGCTCAGATCCTGAAATCTGCGGCCAAGGTGTTTGCAGAGCAGGGGTTTGACCGCGCGTCCATGACCCAGCTTGCGCGCGAGTGCGGGATCTCCAAGGCGAACATCTACCACTATTACGACAGCAAGGATGCCATCCTGTATGACATCCTTGACACCTACCTGCGCGATCTGCGGGACCGCATCTGTGGTATCGATCTAGAGGGTGCGGATGCCAATGAGCGGCTGCGCCGTATCGTGACAGAGATCCTGCATGCCTATCAGGGGGCCGATCACGAACATCAGGTTCAGATCGGCGCCATGTCGGCTTTGCCGGAGGAGCAGCAGAAGCAGATGCGCGGCTATCAGCGGGATATGGTTCGCTTTCTCAGCACTGCGATCCAGGAGACCGCGCCGCAGATCTTTGACGGCGATGAGGCCAAGCTGCGCTCGGCCACCATGTCGGTCTTCGGTATGCTCAACTGGTATTACATGTGGAACACCGGGGCCGGCTCGCAGGCGCGTGACGACTATGCCACCCTTGTGACCAATCTGACCCTGCACGGGATCAGGGGCATCTGATCATTGCGCGCGGCAGATCATGTTGCCGCGCGTCCCTCTTCCGACTGTCCGGGGATCGGGAACACCTGATCGTACCCCCAGTTGAAGACATAGGCGTAGCACAGGAAAAAGGCCGAAAAGCCCAGATCCAGGACCAGCGCGTCGATGTAGCCGATGTTGAGCCACCACGCGGTGATGAACAGGCCGACCGTCATCAGCACTGCTTCGAACAGGATCGCATGGACCACCCGCAGCCCCGGTCCGCGATTCGCCATGCCCCGGTACTTCATGTCCCATAGGTCGAACAGCCAGTTGTAGACCAGGTTCCAGACCATCGCGAGGGCCGAGAAGATGAGGCTCAGCGATCCGATTTCCTGCACGGAATGCCCGGTGATCCAGCTGCCGCCGAAGGCTGCGAGCAGCAGCGCAATCAGCTCAAACAGGATCGTGTGACGTATGCGGTCTGCGAAAGTGCGCATGATTTATCTTTCCAGAAAGATATAGTGTTGAGCGTTAATCTAATATACCTTTCCGGAAAGGTAAATGGGGTGCGTGAAAGATGTCCAAACTGTCCGTCGCGGGGATTCTTGCAGAAAGCGCCGAGAACTGGCCCGAGTTCGACCGGCCGGAAACGCGGGTCATGCTGGGCATCATCCGGTTGAACGATATCGTCTATGAAAGCACCCGCAGTCTGTTGGCAGAATTTGGTCTGACCCCCGGCGCATTTGAAACGTTGATGACCCTCAGGGGACAGCCCGCGCCGTGGCAGATGACGCCCTCGGCGCTCTATCAGTCCATCCTGATGAGTTCGGGGGGCATGACGAAGGTGTTGAAGCAGCTGGAAGCCGACGGTCTGGTGGATCGCGTCGACAATCCCGAGGATCAGCGCAGCCGGTTTGTCCGTCTGACCCCGGCGGGCAAGATCCTGGCCGAACAGGTGATGGAGGCCGTCGCGGGCCATGACCGGGAACTGCTGACCGGATCCCTGTCTGATCAGCAGATCGAGCAGCTTGGCAAGGTTCTGCTCAAGACCCTGGCCAAGCTGGAGGGTGGGGGGCAGGCGCGCATGTGACCCACGCGCGCCCGATGCGTCAGGCGGCTTTCAGGCCCAGCTTTTCCAGGATGGCCTTGGTTTCGGCCTCCCAGCGGGTTTTCAGCTCGGCGTTCGAGCTTTTGCGCAGGCCCATGGCGCGCAGCGTGTCCGCTTTTTGCGACTCTGCCGAGCCAAAGCTGGCGGCAACGCGCGGCCACCAATAGTCGACCGAGCTTTGCAGCTCTGACGCCTCTGAGGTCTCCAGCAGTTTTGCGATGCCTTCTTCGGCCAGTTCGGCGTGCCGGGCTTCGACCGGGGCGATGCCACGGAAGGCTTCGGCCAGCGGCTGATAAGACACCATGGAAAACTCGGCCAGCTGCACGGCAACGGCGCGGCCCATCAGCAGGTTCATCACCACGGCATCGGTCCAGCCGTTCATCGGATAGTTGAACACCGCCAGGCGCATGTCATGTTCGGAGCGCGACTGGCCGATGTCGGCGTCGCGATCCAGCCGTGCGGTCCACGGGTGGTGGGTGGCGTAGCGGCCGGTGTCGGCCCCGAACTCACCCATGATCCGCAGAACCTTGTCCGCGTTGTCGGTCTTCTCCAGGACGATCTTGGCAGCGGCGATGCGCTCCTTGATACCCGGGCCCTGGTTGATGATGTCGGCAAAGCCCGCCGCACCGGCCAGTTCACTGTCCACGAAGGTTGCCATCAGCTTCATCAGTTCCGCGCGGTAGCGGGGCGGAACATTGGTCGGGTTGGTCAATACACCACCCGCGGCGAGATAGCTTTCGATGCTCATATCTTCGGCCATTTGTCTTCCCCTTTACTGATCGAAATCGACGACAACGGAGTCGGTCAGCGGATAGGCCTGGCAGGACAGGACATACCCTTTTTCCACTTCGTAATCTTCCAGAGCATGGTTGGCGACCATTTCCACCTCACCCTCCAGAACTTTGCAGCGGCAGGTCGAACAGACCCCGGCCTTACAGGCATAAGGCGCGTCCATCGCGTTCTCCAGTGCCGCGTCCAGCAGCGTCAGATCCTTCGGCATTTCAACAGTTTGCGTGGCGCCATCCAGGGTGATGGCGGCCTTGGTCGTGTTGCCTTGCGTGGTGCCTGCCTGACCCGTGCTCTTGCGCTTGGCGCGGCCGGGCTGGGCGCTGGCGAACAATTCGAACTTGATCTGACTGTCGTTCAGGCCCGCGGTGCGCAGGGCGGCCGCAATGCCCAGCATCATCGGCTCCGGACCACAGATGAAGGCCGTGTCGACGTTTTCGATGTCGATCCAGTGCTCAAACAGCTGGGCGCATTTCTCCTCGGTCACCAGACCGGTGAACAGGTCGATCTCCTGCGCGTCCGCTTCCAGGATGTGGATCACGTTCAGACGGCCCATGAAGCGGTTCTTCAGGTCTTCCAGCTCTTCCCGGAACATGATCGTGTTCACGCCCTTGTTGGCATAGACCAGCGTGAAGCGCGACTTGGGTTCCACGGCCAGCGTGGTCTTCAGGATCGACAGCACCGGGGTGATCCCCGAGCCACCGGCGAAGCCCAGATACTGTTTCTGGTCGTCGGCTTGCAGCGGCGTGAAGAAGCTGCCCATCGGCGGCATCGCCTGCACCGTGTCGCCCACTTTCAGCTCTTCGTTGGCCCAGGTCGAAAAGGCACCGCCGTCAACCTTCTTGATGCCAACCTGCAGAAGGCCTTCGTCCTTGCCCGCGCAGATGGAATAGGACCGGCGCAGCTCTTCGCCGTCGAAATCGCGGCGGAAGGTCAGGTATTGGCCTTGGGTGAACTCGAATTCATCGGCCGCACCATTGGTGGGCTTCAGGGTGACCACCACGGCGTCGCGGATGGTCTTGTGGATGTCTGTGACTTCCAGATCGTGGAAACGTGCCATGGGGCTCCTCCCTCAGATACACTTGAAATAGTCGAAAGGCTCAAGGCAGTCCTGGCAGCGCCAGTGAGCCTTGCACGGGGTTGAGCCGAACTGGCTCACCCTTGTGACATTCTTGCTGCCGCAATGGGGGCAGCGATCCGGGCCACCCGCGGGCTGCGGCGGCGCGATCCCGTATTCTTCCAGACGCGCCCGACCCCGCTCCGAGAGCCAGTCCGTAGTCCAG
This sequence comes from Paracoccaceae bacterium, assembly GCA_022763485.1. GTDB lineage: Bacteria > Pseudomonadota > Alphaproteobacteria > Rhodobacterales > Rhodobacteraceae > Aliisedimentitalea. Next base: position 11,673 of record JALEGX010000046.1, read on the forward strand.
GCCGGCGACAGCTGCCGTTTCAGCTGCAGGTTGTCGATGCCGTGGTCGCGCAGGGCCGTTTCGATGTCCAGGTTGATCACCGACGTGGCCGGGCAGCCGGAATAGGTCGGCGTGACGGTGACAATCAGGGTCTCGTCGTCCCAGGCGACATCCCGGATGATGCCCAGATCCACCAGAGAGATCACCGGGATCTCCGGATCGGGAACGGCATCCAGCCATTGCCAGATCTGTTCAACGCTCGCTTGTGTCATATCGCTCGCCTTTCTCTGGTTGACGGGCAAAGCCGGACCGACCCCGGAATTTTACAAAAATTCCGGGCCGATTTCCGAACCGGAAATCGGTTCAGCCGGTGATACGGTTTACCATTTGGCGTCCGGGTAGGCGCGTTGCAGCCATTGCATCTCGCACAGCAGGTGCCCCAGGTGCTCGGTGTGCATATAGCCGTCGCGCCCGCCTTTGTGGGCATAGCGGTTCTCGGGGATGTTGAGCGTTGCCTCGGCCATGACCCGTGCGACCAGCGCGTCATATTCCTCGCGCAGGGTTGCAGGATCCGGCGCAATACCGGCCTCCGCCATCTGCTGGTCGACCTCATCGCTCAGGAACATCTCCCCCACATAGGGGTAGAGGTAATCCAGCGCCGCCTGCATGCGGGCGTGGCTTTCCTCGGTTCCGTCTCCCAGCGCAACAACCGTGCCAGCCGAACGCTCCAGGTGATAGGCCACCTCTTTCGAGGCCTTTTCGGCAATTTCGGCAACCCGGGGATCGCTGCTTTTCAGCAGGCGGCCCAGGAAGATCGAATGCCAGGCGTCGAACAGGAACTGGCGCATGATGGTCTGGCCGAAATCCCCGTTGGGCATTTCGCACAGCAGCACGTTGCGGAAGTCCCAGGCGTCACGGTGAAACGCCAGACGGTCGGCATCCTGGTCCTTGCCTTCCACCTCGCCGGCATAGCCCAGCCAGAACTGGGTCTGGCCGATGAAGTCCAGCGCGGTATTGGCCAGCGCAATGTCTTCTTCCAGAACCGGTGCGATGCCGCACCATTCCGAAATCCGATGTCCCAGGATCAGGGTGTTGTCCCCCATCCGCAGAAGAAATTGAAACAGGGCGTCCTGGCGGGTCATCACATGGCCCCCACTTCTTCGGGAATGTCAAAGAAGGTCGGGTGGCGATAGACTTTGCTTTCCGACGGCTCGTAGAGCGGGCCTTTGTCGCTGGGCGAACTGGCGGCGATGTTCGCGGCCTCGACAACCCAGATGGATACGCCTTCGTTGCGGCGGGTATAGACGTCACGGGCGTTTTTGATCGCGTGCTCCGCATCCGGAGCGTGCAGCGAGCCGACATGGCGATGGCTCATGCCATGCTGACCGCGGATGAAGACTTCCCAAAGGGGCCATTCGTTTTTCATAGCTCAGTTCTCCTCCTGGCTCGGCGCCGGACGGGCAGGCCGCCCGCGCCTGAAATGCATCTGTTCTGCGGGGTTATTCCGCGGCAACCTTGGCGGCTGCTTTCTTGCGCGCGTGGGCCAGCATGCCTTCGCGCACCCATTCTCCGTCGTCCCAGGCCTTGTTGCGGGCGGCCATGCGATCAACGTTGCAGGGGCCGTTGCCCTTGATCACGTTGAAGAATTCGGACCAATCGGGCTGCGAGAAGTCGTAGTGACCCCGCTCTTCGTTCCATTTCAGGTTCGGATCCGGGATCGTCAGGCCCAGGTATTCGGCCTGCGGCACGGTCTGGTCCACGAACTTCTGGCGCAGTTCATCGTTGGTGTTGATCTTGATCTTCCACGCCATCGACTGGGCCGAATGGACCGAGTCGGTGTCCGAGGGGCCGAACATCATCAGCGCCGGATACCAGAAGCGGTTCATTGCATCCTGGGCCATCTTCTTCTGCGCGGGCGTGCCTTCGGCACAGGCGCGGATGGCGTCATAGCCCTGGCGCTGGTGGAAGCTTTCTTCCTTGCAGATGCGGATCATCGCACGGCTGTAGGGACCAAAGGAGGTCCGCTGCAACGGTACCTGGTTCATGATGGCCGCACCATCAACCAGCCAGCCCACAGCACCGATGTCGGCCCAGTTCAGGGTGGGATAGTTGAAGATCGAGCTGTATTTCATCTTGCCCGACAGCAGATCCTCGGTCAGCTCATCGCGGCTGATGCCCAGGGTTTCTGCGGCGCAGTAAAGATACAGGCCGTGGCCGGCTTCGTCCTGAACCTTGGCCAGCAGGATCGCCTTGCGCTCCAGCGTGGGTGCGCGGGTGACCCAGTTGCCCTCGGGCAGGGTGCCGACGATTTCGGAATGCGCGTGCTGACCGATCTGGCGGATCAGGGTGGCGCGATAATCATCGGGCATCCAGTCCTTCGGCTCGATCTTTTCACCGGCGTCGATACGATCCTGGAACTTGCGTTCCTCTTCGCTCATCTCGTCGCGGTCCTTGACGCCGGTTCCGGCGGTCTTGATCATCTGTGCATACATCTTGGGTCTCCTCCCTTAGACGCGTTCAAGGATGATGGCGGCCCCCTGGCCGACACCGACGCACATGGTGCAGAGCGCATAGCGCCCACCTGTGCGTTGAAGTTGATAGGCGGCGGTCAGCACCAGCCGCGTCCCGGACATGCCAAGGGGGTGGCCGATGGCGATTGCACCGCCGTTGGGGTTCACATGTGCCGCGTCATCCGCGACACCCAGCGCCCGCAAAGTGGCCAGGCCCTGGCTTGCAAAAGCTTCGTTCAGTTCGATCACGTCCATCTGATCGATGGTCAAACCGGCCCGGTCCAGCACCTTGCGGGTGGCGGGAACGGGGCCGATACCCATGACGCGCGGTTCTACACCAGCGGCGGACATGCCGACGATCCGGGCCATCGGCTTCAACCCGTTGCGCGATGCGGCGGCTTCGCTGGCCAGCAGGAGCGCCGCGGCACCGTCGTTCACGCCTGAGGCATTGCCTGCGGTCACGGTCTTGTCCGGTCCGTTGACGCCCTTGAGGCCCGACAGCTTTTCAGCAGAGGTGCCGGGGCGCGGGTGTTCGTCGGTGTCCACGACAATCGGGTCGCCCTTGCGCTGCGGGATGGTGACCGGGGTGATTTCTTCGGCGAAGACGCCCGCTTCATGCGCGGCGGCCCAGCGGGCCTGGCTGCGGGCGGCGAATTCGTCCTGATCCGCGCGAGAGATGTCGTAGTCTTCGGCCACGTTATCCGCGGTTTGCGGCATCGAATCCGTGCCGTACATCTGCTGCATCTTCTTGTTCACGAAGCGCCAGCCGATGGTGGTGTCATAGACCGCGTTTGCGCGGGTGAAGGCGCTGGTGGCTTTGGGCATCACGAAAGGTGCACGCGACATGCTTTCGACCCCGCCCGCGATGGCCAGGTCATAGTCGCCTGCGCGAATGCCACGGCTTGCCATGCCTACCGCGTCCATGCCCGAGGCACACAGACGGTTGACGGTGGTGCCGGGTACGTCGACGGGCAGACCCGCCAGCAGCGCGGCTATGCGGGCCACATTGCGGTTGCTTTCACCGGCCTGGTTGGCGTCGCCATAAATCACGTCATCAATGCTGGCCCAATCCACTTGGGGATTCCGTTCGATCAGGGCAGCAATAGGCAAAGCTGCCAGATCGTCAGTCCGGACCGAGGACAAGGCGCCGCCGTAGCGGCCGATCGGGGTCCGAATAGCATCGCAAATGAATGCATCCATTGGTGTCGCGTCTCCTGAATGATCCTGCGGTCAAAACCCGACCGCTTAGTCGGTGATAGGAGAGAAGGTGATTCGCAGCAAGCTTTATGTAACGCAAAAATGCAAAAACTACGATTTTGGTAACATGTCGGCCTTGCCGTCTACATTCGCCCCCTCTCATTGGTCGTTTGTCTGGTGCTCAGCGCTTTGGCGCGACGCCGAAGCCGTCATCAGTGGGCAGGCTGTCGATCTGGTCCAGCCACGGCACCCGTTCTGCGGTGACGACATGGCGATCCGGCGTATACGCTGCCGGATCATCCAGGGTTCCGGCGTGCAGGTGGATTTCTTCGGGCCATTTGTCTGACCGGAAATACAGTCGGCTGCCGCAAGTAGGGCAGAAGCCGCGCCAGGTTCCCGGGGAGCTTTGATAGTCGGTCTTGGGGCCGTCCCACTGCACCGCGTGCGGCGCAAACCCCAGAAATGCCGCAAAGGCCGAAGAGGTGGCGCGCTGGCAGCTTTCACAATGGCAGATCAGGTTCCTGACTGGGGCAGCGGTGGCCGTCCAGCGCACGGATCCGCACAGACATCGACCGGAAAGGCGCGCGTCGCTCATATCGGCTCTCCATCATCCGCAGAGCCGGAATACCGGGGCAGGTCATCGGTCACGGCCAGCCAGGGCAGGCGCTCGGCCCAGTGGTAATGGGCTTGTGGTTCGAACTGTGCAGGATCGTCCAGCGTTGTTGCGTAAAGGTGGGTTTCAGCGGGCCACTTGTCCGCCTGATAATAGAGCTGCGTTCCGCAGGCCGGGCAGAAACCGCGCCGCACACCGTTTGAAGACGGACGTTCGGCGATCTCGCCGGTCCAGATGACACCCTCACGCGGGACGCCAAAGAAGCTGACCATCGCGGCAGAGCTGGCGCGGCGGCAACTGTCGCAATGGCAATGTCCGGCCCACAATACTGGACCGGCAGAGCGCCAGGTCACCCCGCCGCAGGCACATTTTCCGGTCATGTCCGCCATTTCACGCTCCCTTGCTGTGTGCAGTGGTGCCGAAAGATCCCGGGCTTGCCTTTGATTTGAGCGCGCGGCATCGGGGTTTGGCAAGCTGTTTCTTGGCAAAAGAGCGTGAGGGCCGGCGGCCTATTCGGGGTCTTTCTGGTAGATGCCCAGCTCATGTCGACGCCGGTGAAACCGCTCAACCCGTTCCGGGATTTTGGGGCTGGCCACTGCGATGACAAAGCTGAGCAGCGTTTCCAGAACTGCAATTGTGGACACCGACGACGGGAAAAACTGCGGCGTTTCGGCGGCCACGACAAAGCTGTGATCCGCGCCGATGACGATGGGGGAGGCCGGGCTATCCGACAGGCCGATAACCTTCACGCCCTGTTCTCTGGCGATGGTGACGGCTTCGACAACCTCGGTCCGGAAGGGGC
>JALEGX010000047.1 GCA_022763485.1 Paracoccaceae bacterium
ACCGGCAGCGGCACCGGCGGTGACGCGGCGCGGGACCTCTACTTCGGGATCGAGAACCTGATCGGCACCCGTTTCGCTGACCGCCTGACCGGCAATGAGGGGCGTAACCAGCTGAACGGCTACTGGGGCGATGACATGCTGTTCGGCTACGGCGATCGGGATCAGCTGAAAGGCGGTCTGGGCAATGACACGATCGACGGCGGGGCGGGCTCGGATGTGGCCCTCTTTGACGGGCTGTCGACCGACTACACGCTCACCAAGGTCAACAGCCGCGCGGTGATCGTCAGCGGGGCCGACGGCACCGACAGCCTGATCAACGTCGAATACTTCCAGTTCGACGACACCCAGATTTCCATCTGGGATTTGTAAGCCGACCTCTGGGGGCGTGAATGCGCCCCCAGATGCTCTGCCTACCGCTTGGATCAAATCCGGGGGCGTCGGCAGGACGGACCAATGAGAGACGGTTGAGGTTTCAGCCGCCTATATGTCGCCACTCTGTCCTGCAATTTGTCCTGGCGGAACGGTCACATGCAGACGCTTGGCGTAACGCTAAAGTTGGATGCGATATGGAAAAGCACAAGCGGGGCAACGGTGTTGCCCCGCTTGTGCTTTTCAGACCGATAGCGCCGGGGGGACGGCTCAGATCAGGATTTGCCCGTCATCGAACCTGATGGCGTCCATATTGATCAGGACATCTGTGCCTTCCATGCCGGAGACCTGGATATCGCCGTTGCGCAGGGTCAGTACCGTATAGTCGGCCCGATTGCCGCTGTAGTTGGCCCGATCCCAGCCTAGGCCGCCATCCAGCGTGTCATCGCCAAGACCGCCGACCAGCGTGTCATTTCCGGAATCGCCAAAGAGAAAATCATCTCCGTTGCCTCCGGAGAGGACATTGCGCCAGTGGTCGCCCCTCAGGTCATCGTCAAAATTGGTGCCGGTCAGGTTTTCGATCCAGCTGTAAAGATCGCGGGCCGCGTCTCCACGGGAACCGTACCCAAGCCGCAGATTGGCGGTGACGGCCGAAGAGGACGCGGTGTAGGCGACCGTATCGCTGCCGGTGCCGCCATCGTAGCGGTCCCGGCCGCCGCCTGAGCCGATGAACAGGTCGTATCCGCCCAGGCCCCGAAAGATGTCTTCGCCATCAGAGCCATAGAACGTGTCGCCATAGGACGATCCGGTGGCCCGTTCTATACTGACATAAGTATCTCCGGCGGCCTGGCCTGCCAGTCCCCTGGCCGCGCCCAGGTCCACGGTCACCGCCGCAGTTGCGTTGGTATATGCGATCATGTCGCGACCGGATCCACCGTCATAGCGGTCATTGCCGTCGGTACCGACAAACCAGTCGTAGCCTCCAATGCCACGCATGTAATTGTCGCCGATGTCGCCTTCGATATAGTCCGAATAGATCGACCCGGTGACGTTTTCTATGTTGGTCAGCGAATTTGTTTCACCGCCTGTTGTTGCGGTGCGATCCGAAAGGATGACCCGCACCGCATCCGTCATGTCGAAAAAGGAAACCATGTCCGAGCCAAGCCCGCCGTCAACGGAGTCATTGCCTGTCCCCGGCGTGATCCAATCATTGTGACGCCCGCCAAGAAGGGTGTCATTCCCGGCCGCGCCGGACAGGTTGTCCGTCCCGAAGCCGCCGTCGATCCGGTCATCCCCCGGACCACCGTTGATCACGTCGAACCCGTCTGCGCCCAGGATTGTGTCGTCGCCGCCAAGCCCGGTAATCGTGTCGTTGTGCACGTTTCCTTCCAGATGATCAGGAGCTTCCGTTCCGACAAGCGGGAAGAAATCCAGATCGAAGGGGCTGGTCACGACGTCCCGGACAAAATCGAACCCGACGGGCCAGGCCACGGCCGGCGTTTCCGAAAAGATGACGAACCGGCCATCAACACCGTTTTCAAACACCGGGTATTTTTCTGTACCGATGCTGACGTAGCCGCGATAAACGCTCAGCGCGCCGGTCGGTTCACGCACGTGATCCGTTCCAACCTGGAATGCACCGGAGTGATTGCCGTCCACCAATGTGTCTGAAAGCTGCGAAGCTGAGATGAAGTCCCATTGATTTGAATGGTAATAGGCATAGGACTCGAAGCGGTATTCAAACATGGTCACCTCTTAAAACGATCCCGCAGCACCGCCGCTGTTTGGGGGTGCCGGAATTTATTGAACGGTAAAACTTTTCCTTCGGCAGAGCGTAATAAAATTCCTGGCTCTCACCAAGTCACGTTTTCGCCAACAGGCGGGACCGTTGCCGGGCGCGGGTTTTTCAAGTGGGATTCGGTGTTCATTTTCGACTGGTCAGATATGCGTTTGATGCATGGCTTTGACGTGTTTTTTTCTGGGTCGTCCATCTTGAAATTCCCCTAATGCTTCTCATCTATCAGAAAACAAATGAAAAATATAAAATCTCAATCCTGACAATGTGACGTTTTTGCAATAAAGTGTCCTGTTTGGTCTGCGCTGCTGGCATTGCTGCACCAGAAACCCCATCTCAGAGGTCTGAAACCAAAAACTCCTCACGGTGGACGGAACATGACACAAAAACTCAAACTCTCCTGCGCAGTCGCGGCTCTGACCGTTGGCGTTGCGGCGCCCGCACTGGCGGAAATCAAATACGAGAACACCTCAGGCGGCTCGGTACAATTCTATGGCCAGTTCAGCCCGGCCTATATCTCGGTCGATGACGGTGTCAGCAGCACCTCGGAAGTTGTCGACAATGCCCATTCCGGCAGCCGCGTCGGCGTCAAAGTTCTGCAGCCGCTGGGCGAAGGCACCTTCAGCTTCACCTTCGAGACCTCGCTGGGTCTGCGCTCCTCGGCCGGGGTCAGCCAGACTTCTGTGCCGAAGGGGATCGATTGGGATCGCACCAACCTGCGCAAGATCGACTTTGCCTACAAGACGGCAAGCTATGGCACCTTCTCGGTTGGTCAGGGCAGCATGGCAACCGATGGCATCGCGGAAGCGGACTTCGGTGGCACCGGCATGGCGCTTTATAACGGCATCGGCGATGCGGCTGGCGGCTTTGCGTTCCGCACCGCAGCGGGCGCGCTGTCTGGCGTAACCATCGGTGATGTCACCCCCAGCCTGGATGGCGGTCGTCGCGGTCGTGTGCGCTATGACAGCCCTGATTTCAACGGCTTCCGCGTCTCCGTTGCGGCGGGTACCGACGTTCTGAACCAGAACAACAGCGATGACTACTATGACGTTGCGCTGCGCTATGGCACCGAGATCGGCACCACCAAAGTCAGCGGTGGCGTTGGTTTCTCGCGCCGGGAACGCAACGGTGTGGACCGTGACGATACCCTGGGTTCGGTCGCTGTCGAGCTGCAGAACGGTCTGAACTTTGCCGTGGCCGCGGGCAACCGCAAGGGCAGCGGCGACTACGCCTATGGCAAAATCGGCTACAACGCCGACTTCCTGAAGGCGGGTCAGACCTCCTTTGGCATCGACTACTACCAGGGCAACGATTTCAACTCGGTCGGGTCGGAATCGAAATCCTACGGTGTGGCCGTGCAGCAGGACATCGACAGCCTGAACACCCAAGTTTACCTGGGCTACCGCACCTATGAGCTGACCGAAGTGGGCACCGCCTATCGTGATATCGACTCGGTCATCTTCGGCGCGCGCTGGAGGTTCTGATACCGTTTCCCTCGGAACGGTGACGAACAGGCACGCCCCCAGACTTCCGGGGGCGTGTTTTTATGTAGGGCAGGGTGCGGAATGGGCTTTAAAGCCGCGTGTCGGGGCGTCCGAACGGGCAATGCCTCTTGCACCTGAGGGCCGGGACCAATAGAAGGCCACAAATTGTCTGGGGGCGAAGCCTGCGCGCACGCCCCGAATCTCTTATGGGGAATGAAGATGCAGGTCACCGAGACGCTGAACGAAGGTCTGAAACGCGGCTACAACATCACCGTTACCGCGGATGAGCTGGAAGCCAAGGTAAACGAGAAGCTGGTCGAAGCGCAGCCCGAAATCGAAATGAAGGGCTTCCGCAAGGGCAAGGTTCCGATGTCGCTGCTGAAGAAGCAGTTCGGTCAGCGTCTGCTGGGCGAAGCCATGCAGGAAACCATCGACGGTGCGATGAACAAGCACTTTGAAGACAGCGGTGACCGTCCGGCGCTGCAGCCGAAGGTCGAAATGGTCGACGGCGAGAACTGGAAAGAGGGCGACGACGTCAAGGTCGAGATGTCCTATGAGGCGCTGCCGGAAATCCCCGAGGTCGACCTGAAGGCGATCTCGCTGGAGAAGCTGGTTGTCAAAGCCGACGACGCAGCCGTCGAAGAAGCGCTGGGGAACCTGGCCGAAACCGCTCAGGACTTCAAAGCGCGCCGCAAAGGCTCCAAGGCAAAAGACGGTGACCAGGTTGTCATCGACTTCGTTGGCAAGGTTGACGGCGAAGAGTTCGAAGGCGGCGCGGCAGAAGACTACCCGCTGGTTCTGGGCTCCAACTCCTTCATCCCCGGCTTCGAAGACCAGCTGGTCGGCGTGAAGGCCGAAGAAGAAAAAGACGTCACCGTCACCTTCCCCGAAGAGTACGGCGCAGAGCACCTGGCTGGCAAAGAAGCTGTCTTCACCTGCACCGTGAAGGAAGTGAAAGAGCCCGTCGCTGCCGAGATCGATGACGAGCTGGCCAAGAAATTCGGTGCCGAAGATCTGGACGGCCTGAAAGGTCAGATCAGCGAGCGTCTGGAAGCAGAATACGCTGGCGCGGCCCGCGCTGTGATGAAGCGTTCGCTGCTGGACAAACTGGACGACGTCGTGTCCTTCGACCTGCCGCCGTCGCTGGTTGAAGCCGAAGCCGGTCAGATCGCCCACCAGCTGTGGCACGAAGAAAACCCCGATGTTCAGGGTCACGATCACCCCGAAATCGAGCCGACCGAAGAGCACAACAAACTGGCCGAACGCCGTGTCCGTCTGGGCCTGCTGCTGGCCGAGCTGGGGCAGCGCGCTGAAGTCGAAGTGACCGATGCGGAAATGACCCAGGCGATCATGAACCAGGCACGTCAGTACCCGGGTCAGGAACGTCAGTTCTTTGAGTTCATCCAGCAGAACGCACAGATGCAACAGCAGCTGCGCGCGCCGATCTTCGAAGACAAGGTCGTGGACTACGTCTTCGAACTGGCTGAGGTCGCGGACAAGGAAGTGTCCAAGGACGATCTGCAGAAAGCCGTTGAAGCGCTGGACGAAGAATAAGCCAGCATTCAGGCATTCCTGAGACGCGTTTTGAGGCCGCCCATTGGGCGGCCTTCTTCGTTTTGGCGATGTCATTCCTGTTAAGGTATTGAGTTGGCTTAAGGTTTTCGTCGCCGTGCAGGGATGACACCAAGGTGCCGCAATTTTTCCTCAATCTGTCTTGAGCTGTTCAGAATTGCGCCACGGAAAGGCCGCAATTGTGGCTGAAATCTTCGGTTGTCGCCCCCAACGAGGGTTCCCGCAAAGCGGGTGCAAGCTGACAGAACACTTCAAAGACCCGACCGGCGGTTTCGGGCACTGATTGGGAGAACCGATCCATGGCGAAAACACTCGCAAATTTTTCCATTCCGATGACCAATGTTCCGGGGATCCTGCATGGCGGGCCGGGTCAGGACATCCTGTTTGCAACCCGGTTTCAGCCAAATGCCTTTGGCTATGAAAGTGATGACTTTCTGATCGGGCATCGCGGCAGCAATCTGCTGGATGGGGGGATTGGAAACGACTTTCTGTTTGGCGGCCGCGGGGCAGATACCCTGCTGGGCGGAGACGGGGACGACCTGATGGTCGGAGGGCGCCATTCCGACATTCTGAAAGGCGGTGACGGCGCGGACGTGATGTTCGGTGGCTCTCATGCGGACCTGTTGGAAGGCGGGCTGGGCGATGACGTGCTGGATGGGGGCACGGGCCGCGACACGCTGGATGGCGGGGAAGGGGCGGATTTCATTTCCGCAGGCTCTGGCCGGGACCTTGTCGTTGGCGGGGACGGGGATGACACGGTCGAAGCGGGCCGTGGGCGTGACACAGTGGACGGTGGTGACGGCAATGATCTGATCCTGGGGCAGGGCGGCGGTGACAGCCTGTCCGGTGGTGATGGCGATGACACGATTTCCGGTGGCGACCGGAATGACCGGATCAACGGGGATGCGGGCAATGACCTGCTGTCCGGGGATACGGGCCGTGATAAGCTGAACGGTGGCACCGGCAACGATACGCTGGACGGTGGTGACGGGCGCGACAAGCTGTGGGGCGATGAAGGCGATGACCTGCTGGAAGGCGGAGCCGATCGTGACAAGCTGGACGGCGGTGCGGGCAACGACACGCTGGATGGCGGTGACAGCCGTGACAAGCTGTGGGGCGGCGATGGCGATGACCTGCTCATGGGCGGCGCGGATCGCGACGTGCTGGAAGGTGGGGCAGGCAACGACACGCTGGACGGCGGGGCCGGGAATGACAAGCTCTACGCCTTCTCCTGGGCGGGCGAGCCGATCCCGGCGCAGGATGAGACCGCTCTGGTGAATCTGGATGAGCCGGTGTCAGACACGGATTACCTGCGCGGTGGCGAAGGGGCGGATCGGTTCGAATTCCGTTGGCTGATTGACGCCAAGGACGAGATCCTGGCCAAACACACCGACGCCAAAACCGGGGATATCGATTACTCCATGAACGGCGTGGCTGGTGAGAATGACAACGTGCATGACCATTGGGTTGAAAGCATCGGGGTGAAGGTGGTCGAAGATTTTTCGGCCGAAGATGGCGATCGCCTGGTCTTCAAGGGGCATACCGTCAATCTGGACACGGTCACGCACGAAGATTTCGACGGTGATGGCACCGTTGATACCGTTTTGGACTTTGTCAGCAACCAGGGCGGCAACGGCGGCGCGCATGATGGCGATTATGTCGGCCGGGTCGTGATCCTGGATGAGCTCATCGACAATGTGAACGTCAACGCTGGGGTTTTCTTCGGAACGCTCGATCCGTTCTCGCCAGGAGGGTAAGCGGCTCCGAAGAAAAGCAGGGGGAGACCGTCAGACCAAACCGGTCTCCTCCAACAACCCTTTGCGCTTGGCCTCATAGTAGTAGCCGCGCGCATACCAGCCGACCGCAGCGTCATGATCGCCCTCAGCGACGATATAGGCCCCGCGCAGGTATTTTACCGCAAATTGCAGGTTCGTATCGGCATCCAGAAGCCCCTCTGCGGG
>JALEGX010000048.1 GCA_022763485.1 Paracoccaceae bacterium
CGCGGCGACGATGATCGCCGCGCAGTGAACGAGCAGCACCAGCTATGAAGAAGCAGGTGGACGCCAGTTCCTACACCATCTCCCGGGACACTACCAACACCTCGCGCGCATGCGCTGGGGTTTCCACCTCATCCAGCAGTGCGATGGCATAGTCTTCGGCGCTGATCCGGCTGTTGCCTTCGGCGTCGCTCAGCAGTTCACGCCCGCCCAGACGGAAATTGCCGGTCCGTTGTCCCGGTTCAATCAAGGCCGCAGGGGCAAGGAAGGCGAAATCAACCGCGCTGTCGGCCAGCAGGTCGTGGACCTGGCGCATCCCCTGTGCTTCGGCACGGTATTCGTCAGGCACGATATCGGCCACCGGCGTACCGTCAGGCAGGTTCAGCGTGCCCGCGCCGCCGACAACAACCAGGCGTTTGTCGCTTTTCTCGGCCGCATTTATCAGCGCCCGCCCGTAGGTGGTCGCCTCGGAAATCGCATCTCCAGTGGACCGGGGGCTGACGGCGGAAATGACCACATCGACCCCCGCCGATGCGGCGGCAACGGCCTCTGCGTTTGCTGCGTCCAATGCCAGCGCCTCTGCGCCCTCAACGGCGCTGCCCTTGCGCGAGGCGGCCACAACCGAATGCCCGCGCGACTGCGCCTCCGTTACAAGGCGGCTGCCGATCATGCCTGTGGCCCCGATAATCAAAAGCTTCATCTTGGTTCTCTTTCGTCCTATGGTTACTTCAAGTAACCAAATACGCATGATCAGCGCGCGGCAGAATACGCAGGTTGAAGTCTTATAGTTACCTTGGAGGAACCGTCATGGGGGCCCGGCGCAAATTGGAATATGACTGTCCGATCCGCGATGTTCTGGATCGGGTCGGGGACGCCTGGTCGGTACTGACGATCCTTGAGCTGGCCAAAGGCCCCTGCCGGTTCAACGCCCTGCGCCGGGTGATCGAGGGGATCTCCCAGCGTATGCTATCCGTCACGCTGCGACAGTTGGAGCGGGACGGGCTGGTTATGCGCACCGTGCTGCCCACCGCACCGCCACAGGTGGAATACGCCCTCACAGACCGCGGCCAATCCCTGTTTCGCGCCATCGGGGCCTTGAACGAATGGGCCGTTGAAAACCAGCCCGGCATTCGCGCCTCGCGGCAGCTCTATGATGAAAGCGACCGCGCTGCGTCATAGCGGCACCGCCCGGAAAGCGGACGGCGCCAGCAGGTTTACCCAACCACGTTGAACTCGGGCCCGTATGGGTATTTGGTGATGTTTTCGTTGCCATCCTCGGTGATCACCAGAATGTCGTGCTCACGATAGCCACCCGCACCCGGCTGACCGTCCGCGATGGTCAGCATCGGCTCCATCGAAATCACCATGCCAGGCTCTAGCACCGTGTCGATGTCTTCGCGCAGTTCCAGACCGGCCTCACGCCCATAGTAATGCGACAGCACGCCGAACGAATGGCCATAGCCAAAGGTGCGATACTGCAGCATGTCGCGCTCGGCAAAGAAGTCGTTGATCTTGTGGGTGATCTCGGCGCAGGAGGCACCGGGCTTCAGCAGCGACATACCGTATTCATGGGCGCCGACATTGGCCTCCCAATAGCGCAGGGACGCCTCATCGACTTCCTTGACGAACATGGTGCGTTCGAGCGCAGTGTAGTAGCCCGAGATCATCGGGAAGGTGTTCAGCGACAGGATATCGCCACGCTCCAGCACACGGCCCGTCACCGGGTTATGCGCGCCATCGGTGTTGATGCCCGACTGGAACCAGACCCAGGTGTCGCGGTACTCGGCATCTGGGAAGCGCTTGGCGATCTCCAGCTCCATCGCGTCACGACCAGCCATGGCCACGTCGATCTCACGCGCGCCTTCCTTGACCGCATCGCGGATCGCGAAACCACCCACGTCCGCCACGGCCGCGCCTGCGCGGATCATCTCGATCTCGCCAGCGGATTTGTGCATCCGCTGGCGCATGGTGGCCTCGTACAGGTCCACGGTCTTTGACGGGTTCAGGAAGGCGTCCAGCTTGGCCTTTTGCAGCAGGCTCAGGTGGTCGCTTTCATAGCCGATCACGCGGCCCGAACCAGACACGCTTTCGATCGCGCGCCAGTAGTTGTCGCGCTGCCAGTCGGTGTAGGTGATGTTGTCGCCGTAGCAGCGGCGCCATGGCTGGCCCGCGTCGATCCCCGCCGAGATGGTCACGCAGGCCGTGTCCGTCACGACCAGCGCGTAGGGCCGACCGAACGCGCAATAGGTGAAGCCCGAGTAATACGAGATATTGTGCATCGACGAAAACACGGCCGCGTCCACGCCGTGATCAATCATGATCTTTCGCAGACCAGCAACACGCGCGGCATATTCGTCTTCGGAGAACTGCAAGGGGGCCTTTTCCCCGTTGTGGAAACGGTAGAAATCCGGGCGCGCGGCCGCAGCGGTGAGATCTTGGTACTTAGGAATAGCAGTCATTTTGACCCTCCTTCGAAAAAAGAAAGGTCCCGGCGTTCAGGACTGTTTGGATATGGGCCATGTCAGGGCGACGCCATCGCCCGGGCCTGCCGCGAACATGGGGGTGAAACCACGTTCGGGCAAGCCTTTTCTGCATCAGATTTGAGCTGGCTTCAGATTTCGCCCAAAAGCGTCCGCACCATGTCGCTTTCGGAATCCGCCAGCGGTTCGATCACGTCGAAATGGTGTTTTCCGGCGGCCACGACATGACCCGCACCCCACGACTCAGCCAGCCATTGGGCCTGATCCAGGAACGACGGGCGCTCCTCGCCGCCGACCCAGACCACGACTTTCGCATCATAGCGGTCCTGCATCAGGATCGGGCTTTCCGCCTCGGCCGCGGGCAGATCCATCTGGAACTTTTCGTTCATCCCCGTCTGCATCAACGGGCGCAGATCGGAGAGTGGAGAGATCGGCATGACCAGTTCCAACCGCGTGCCGACCTCTGCGGGCAGCACGTCGCGTCCGGTCATCCGCGCCACCAGATGCCCGCCTGCCGAATGGCCCGCCAACAGGATGGGCCCCGGCACCTCCTGTGCGATCCGGGTGATGGCAGTGGCGATTTGCCGGGTGATGTCAGCGATGCGCACATCCGGACACAGGTCATAGGACGGCATGGCAACCGCCCAACCCCGTTCCAACAACCCCGCCGCCAGGTTGGACCAGGACGATTTGTCGAACGCCATCCAGTACCCCCCATGCACAAAGACGAACACGCCCTTGGG
This sequence comes from Paracoccaceae bacterium, assembly GCA_022763485.1. Classification (GTDB taxonomy): domain Bacteria; phylum Pseudomonadota; class Alphaproteobacteria; order Rhodobacterales; family Rhodobacteraceae; genus Aliisedimentitalea. The sequence continues at coordinate 3,221 of JALEGX010000048.1, forward strand.
TGTCCCTTCGGGCAGGAACAGGTCAAAGCGGTGCCGGTCGCCCTCGCCATAGGCTATGTCCAGATGCGCCCGCTCCCCCATGCTGTCACGAAAGGCCGAGGCCTCTTGCGCCCAGCGCGGCGGGAAATCGTCAGCGCCCTGAATGTATGGGCCATTGGCATAGGCGTCGCTCAGATCCATACGAATCTCCTTAACGTGTTAAATTTATCTCTGGACTCATAAGTCGCGCTGGACAACATTAGCGCCAAATGCTTTGCATTCGCGAGACCTATTCCGGGAGGACCCAATGCTCGACGCGACGACCGATCTGAAATCCTTGCTCAACGACCCCAGCCTGCTGGAAACCCGCGCCTATATCGGCGGCCAGTTCGTGGACGGCGACGGCACGTTTGATGTGACCAACCCTGCCCGCGGCGACGTGATCGCCCAGGTGGCCGACACCAGCCGGGCCCAGGTGGCCGGTGCGATCGCCCAGGCTGATGCCGCACAGAAAGAATGGGCCAAATGGACCGGCAAAGAGCGCGCCGCCGTGATGCGCAAGTGGTTCGACCTGATGATCGAGAACCAGCAGGATCTGGGCATCATCCTGACCGCAGAGATGGGTAAACCCCTGACTGAGGCCGTGGGTGAAATCGGCTATGGCGCCTCCTTCATCGAGTTCTTTGCCGAAGAGGCAAAGCGCATCTACGGGGAAACCATTCCAGGCCACCAGCGCGACAAGCGTATCACCGTGCTGAAACAGCCGATTGGCGTTGCCGCCTCGATCACGCCGTGGAACTTCCCCAACGCGATGATCACCCGCAAGGCAGGCCCCGCTCTGGCAGCTGGTTGTGCCTTTGTGGCACGCCCCGCAGCAGAAACCCCGCTGTCTGCCACCGTTCTGGCGGTTCTGGCAGATCGCGCCGGTATCCCGGCGGGCGTGTTCAACGTTGTCCCTTCTTCGCGTGCCAGCGAGATCGGCAAGGAGTTCTGCGAAAACGATGCAGTGCGCAAGCTGACCTTCACCGGCTCGACCGAAGTGGGCCGCATCCTGATGCGCCAGGCGGCAGATACCGTTATGAAATGCTCGATGGAACTGGGCGGCAACGCGCCCTTCATCGTGTTCGACGATGCGGATCTGGACGCCGCCGTCGAAGGTGCGATCATGTGCAAATTCCGCAACAACGGTCAGACCTGCGTCTGCGCCAACCGGATCTATGTGCAGGCCGGTGTCTATGACGCCTTCGCAGCCAAGCTGAAAGCTGCCGTTGAAAAGATGAATGTCGGCGACGGCCTGAAGGACAACATCCAGTTTGGCCCGCTGATCAACAGCGAAGCCGTCGAAAAGGTGCAGGAACATATTGCCGACGCGACCTCCAAAGGCGGCGAAGTCATCCTGGGTGGCAACCCGTCCGAGCTGGGCGGCACCTTCTTCCAGCCGACCATCGTGACAGGCGCGACCCAGGACATGGCCTTTGCCACGGACGAAACCTTTGGCCCGCTGGCACCGCTGTTCAAGTTCGAGGACGAGGACGAAGTGATCGCCATGGCCAATGACACGATCTTTGGTCTGGCGTCCTATTTCTACGCCAAGGACCTGAGCCGCGTCTACAAAGTGGCCGAAGCGCTGGAATATGGCATCGTCGGCGTGAACACCGGCATCATCTCGACCGAGGTTGCTCCGTTTGGCGGCGTCAAACAGTCCGGCCTGGGCCGCGAAGGCAGCCACCACGGCATCGAAGATTACCTGGAGATGAAATACATCTGCATGTCGGTCTGATCCGATTTCCCCGGCTGCACTTCGATGTGGCCGGGGCGCAAACCCGCACGAACGTACCGAGGGACAAGAGCGCGCTGCGGGCTATTCCACAAGTCGCCGGACCGTTTCGCGAATTTGCTCTGCATATCTGGCCCGCATCAGGTCCAGCTTGTCCTGTCCGAACATCCCCGCCAGCGTGGGACCGGAAATCGCGAAATAGCTGATGGCCCCCAGAACCTGATAGGCCACGGCAAGCGCCTCTTCCTGGGTGGCGTGTCGCCAGCGCGACGTATCCTGAACCATGGCCGCCAGTTCCTGCAGGAACGGCTTCAGATACCATCTTCCGGCGGCCTCGGCGCGGCGCCCATTATCCGACAGCTCCCGCACGATCAGCCGTACGTCGGTGCTGTCATGCAGACCGCTCTCACAATACCCGACAAAGAAGGTGATCAGCCGCTCTTCCGGCGTCATCGTATCAAGCTGATCCTCTACCAGCTTGAGCATCGCGCGCTCTGAAATCGCCTCCAGCACAATGCCATAGAGCTTTTCCTTGCTGCCAAAGTAATGCAGCAGCGCCTGTTTGGTCAGGCCCAGGCGATCCGCGATCGCAGCGATAGAGGTGCCATCGAACCCCTTTTCAGCAAACAATTCGGTGGCGACGTCCACGAATTCCTGTCGACGGTCGTCCTTTGCCATCTGGGCCACTCTCCTGTTTCTGCGCCACTTTTCAGACCGGGCCCCTCTTTCCGGACGCCCGCAGCATAGCCGAGGCTAAAGGAACTCCGCCCCGACGCCAACGCAGGTTTTCAACATTCCGATGCCCCAAAAGCAAAACCCCGCAAGCCGGACGCCTGCGGGGTTGAGGTGACAGACCCACTTGGGGAGAGTTGGAAAGGTCCGTCAGGAGGAACTCAGTTTACCGGCTTGGCCTCAACGACCTCCGGCGTGGAACGGGTGGATGCAATCTCGATCCGGCGCGGCTTCAGCGTTTCGGGGATCTCCCGCTTCAGGTCGATATGCAGCATGCCGTTTTCATTCAGGGCACCAGTGACCCGAACATGATCGGCCAGGGTAAAACGGCGCTCGAACGCGCGGGTCGCGATACCGCGATGCAGATAGGCCCGCTCGGCGTCATCCTCGGCCTTCTTGGCGGAAACGATCAGCGCGTTTTCACGCACTTCCACCGCCAGGTCGGCTTCGGAAAATCCGGCAACAGCGATCGAGATCCGATACGCGTCATCTGCGGTTTTCTCAATGTTGTAAGGGGGATAGCTGGGCTGTCGTGTATCGGCATTCAGGGCGCGATCCATAAGGTCGGCGATTTGATCGAAGCCGATAGAGGCCCTGTGCAACGGTGCAAAATCCAAACTACGCATGTTTCATCCTCGGTTATGAGCGATTTCAAGTTGCCCTCCAACTGGACGGGCGATTTAGGTCCGGGCCCCTCTGTGGCGACCCGACACAACCGAGATAAGGAATGGATTTCGGCTTTCAAGAGCCGTTGGGTTTCACGAAACGGGCCCCACCCACGGACCGCGTTCCCGCGTCGCTTCCGGACTTGATCCGGCGGATTGGCTTGGCATTCGGCACCGGACCGCTGCGGCGCAGCTGCGCCTTCAGTTCGCGCACCCGCTGCGTCAGCGCCATCCCATAGGCGACCTTGCGGCCTTCATAGGTGCCGCCCCCGGAAACCACGGACAGGATCCGCCCCCGTCCGCCCACCTTGGCAAAGACGGGCGCGCCGGAGGATCCGAATGTCACATCACAATCGAACATGAACAGCTCATTCTGCGCGGCCATGACGTTGCAGTGGCGCTGCCGCGACAACGCTTCCGCCCGGCCCCGACCATAGGAGGTCACGCTGATCTGCGTCCCCGCTCCGACCCCGTCATGCACAATGAACGGATCGGCATCGGTGCTGCTGATCGCCTCATCCAGCTGCAACAGGGCGACGTCATGCCGGATATTGTCCCAGCTCAGCGGCGCAGACGCATTGAACCCGGGGTGCGCTGCGATCTGCGCGGCGCGACGTTCGACAACCGCCGCACCATCGCGCAGCCCGGCGCGAAAGGTGATATCCTGTGCCGAGCGCATAAGACCCGTCGAGCGGTCATAGACGCAATGGGCCGCCGTCAGCACGAGGTTCGGAGCAATCAGCGTTGCGGTACAGAACCCACGTCCACCAAGGTCCAGCCGTCCCACGGCCTCCCATCCCAGCAGATCCGCGCGCGCGGTCAACCTGTGCAGGCCGCTGCTGTCCTGCGCCGCAGCCGATGACGCCAACAACAGGGCGATGATCTGGGAAAAGCGGCGCATCAGTTGATCGGCCTGATGAACTTCGCACCAGTATCATGGCGCAGCTGCCCCACGACCACACGGTTGGCACCCGGTGGCGGATTGAATTGGTGCAGGGTTGTGGCCAATTCGGCCTGTAGCAGCATCAAGGCATCTTCGACAGAGGACCCAAGCGCCACCCGCTCGCCGCGGACTTCGGCCTTGGCCGAAACCACCGAGACGATGCGCGGTTCGCCATTGGCAAAAGAGAAAACGGGCGCACCTGATGAGCCGAAATCAACGTCACAGGACATGACCAGGATGCCATCCTGCCGGGCAATCACGCCACACACTTCCTGCAAAGACGGCACTTCGGAGCGGTCCAGCGCATATGAGACGACGCCGACCTGATCGCCCTTCTCCGGTCGGGGCGCGGTCGAAAACGGCATGATGGTTGTATTGCGGATCGGTTGCCTGAGCTGCAGCAGCGCCACATCATTCTTGACCCGCTGCGAAGATACCGCCCCCCCGAACCGATAGTCCGGCAGGGTCAACGCCCGGCGCACCACGCGATAGGCCGAGGCCCGGCCGTTCCGCCACCCGGCCAGAAACTCGATGCTTTCCGGGGCGATCCTGCGGCCGGTGTCGCGGTCAAACAGGCAATGTGCGGCCGTCAGCACCAGGTCCGGCGCGATCAACGCACCGGTGCAGAAGCCGGTACCGTCCACATCCAGACGTCCCACAGCCTCCCATTGACGCCCCGATTCCAAGGTGTCGAGGGATCGAAGTTTGGTGTCTTCTGCTGTTGCCAGCGCAGGGGCGCAGGCAACAATCAGTCCAGCAAGCCAGCGTCGCACAGACGTCTCCTTCTCCAGTCTTAATACTGGCTTAAAGAAGCGTTTAGGCGAAAATACGGCATTTGCCGGGAAACACCGGGTCAGGCGTCAGTCCGCTCAGCGCAGGATCGGCACATCGCTTTCCGTCCGGTCCAGACCCGCCGGTCGTGGTCCGCCCAGCGCCCAATCCAACAGCTCGACCGTATGCACCACGGGCACCGATGCCGCCGACCCGATCTGCATCATGCAGCCGATGTTGCCCGCGGCGATGATGTCGGGCGATCGCGCCTCAAGCGTCTGGACCTTGCGCGCCTTCAGCTCCGCCGAGATCTCGGGCTGGAGCAGGTTATAGGTTCCGGCAGATCCACAGCACAGATGGGAATCAGCCGGCTCAACCACGGTATATCCCGCCCGTTTCAACAGGGTCTTGGGATGGGTCTTGATCTGCTGACCATGCTGCAACGAACAGGCCGCATGATAGGCGATGGTCAGCTTCTGGTCCTGTCCTTCCGGCAGCTCCAGCTTCATCAGCAGCTCACTGACATCCATCGCCAGGGCGGCAACCTGTGTGGCCTGCTCGGCCAGTTCGGTCTCGCGGAACATATGTCCGTAGTCCTTGACCGTGGTGCCGCAGCCGGAGGTGTTGATGACGATTGCATCCAGTCCCTTGCCCTGCATCTCGGCGCTCCAGGCCCGGATGTTGCGTTCCGCAAAGGCGTGACTGTCGTCTTCGCGCCCCATGTGATGGGTCAACGCCCCGCAACAGCCCGCGCCCTTTGCCACGACAACCTCACACCCAAGACGGCGCAACAGGCGGATCGTGGCATCGTTGATATCGGTGTTCAGGGCTTTCTGCGCACAGCCTGTCATCAGGGCAACCCGCATCCGGGGCGCTCCGTCCGGGGCGAAGGCCTGGGGATCATCATTGCGGCTGACCGGCGGGATTTCGCGCGGAGCCATGTCCAGCATCGCCTTGAGCCGCGCATCCGGGATCATGCCGCGAAACGGTCGGGCGATCTTTGCCCCCAGCAGTGCCAGCCGGAACCGCCCCGGATAGGGCAGGATGGCCGCCAGAACCCGGCGCAGGATCCGATCCATCAGCGGACGCTTGTAGTTCTGTTCGATATAGGCCCGCGCGTGGTCGATCAGATGCATGTAGTGCACGCCCGAAGGACAGGTGCTCATGCACGACAGGCAGCTCAGGCACCGGTCGATATGCTTGACGGTCTTGGCATCCGGGACACGCTCATTCTCCAGCATGTCCTTGATCAGGTAAATCCGCCCACGTGGGCTATCCAGCTCATCGCCCAGAACCTGATAGGTCGGACAGGTCGCCGTGCAGAAGCCGCAATGCACACAGCTGCGCAGGATTTCATTGGCCCGGCGGGTGCCCGCATCCTGCAACTGCGCTTCGGTAAAGGTGGTTTGCATCAGATTACCCCATCAGTCCCGGATTGAGGATGCCGCGCGGGTCGAACTGCTTTCGGATCCCGTCGGCCAATTGCTGCAGCGGTGCAGGTTGCGGATGAAAGACACCCAGCCGTGCACGGGTGTCCAGTGAGCCGCGCACCAGCGTGCTGTGCCCGTCGATGCCCGACAGCGTTGCACGCAGGTCGGTACCTTCGGGCACTAGGCTCCACACCAGACCACCGCCCCAGTCAACCACGTGCCGATGCGCGTCATCGGCGACAAGGCGCGCCATATCCGTCGGTTTCACCGAACTGCGCCAGACATCACCGGGCTGCCCGTGAAACGCTTCGACATCGCGAACGGCCTTCCAGATCTGCGCGTTGCGCGCCGGATCCATGGTTGTTTCGTCGGGGGCAGGATCAGCCAGCTGCGCGCTCAATTGCTCCACCCGGTATTTCACCGATTGCTCAAACCCTTCGACCCGGATGACCGTCATCGACCCTTCGCCAGAGGCACCGGGCACACAGGCCGCACCGGTGACATCAAAGGGAGATTTCAGCGCCTCACGGAACAGACGGGACGACGCCGCCGCATCCAACCCGTGCCAGATCAGCGTTCCACTGCATTCGGGTTGTGGCAACACCTTCAGGGACACCTCGGTGAGCACACCCAGAGTACCGTGGGAGCCACAGATCAGCTTGACCAGATCATAGCCGGTCACGTTCTTCATCACGCGCCCGCCGTTCTTGATCACATTGCCCTGCCCGTCGACAAACCGGACCCCAAGCAGGAAGTCACGGGCGGCACCGGCCTGAATGCGGCGCGGGCCGGACACATTGGCCGCGAAGACGCCGCCGATGGTGGGCTCACCCTCGGTGCCCAGCAGGCCCCGGCTGTCCATCGGTTCAAAGGCCAGCCTCTGGTTTTCTGCGGCAAGCAGCGTTTCGATCTCAGCCAAGGGCGTGCCCGCCTTGGCCACCAGTGTCAGCGCCCCCGGCTCATAAAGCTCCACACCGCTGAGAGCTGCGGTGCTCAGCGCCTCCCCTTCGGACTGCACCCCACGCGTCCCGCCTCCACGAATGCTCAGCCCCTGTTGGGCAGACGCGATCATATCCGCCAGCGCGGCTTCGTTCTCTGGTTTATGCATTGTTCAGATCCAACTCTTCCAGCGATGCCGGTTATTCCGCGGCCGCAAGGGCGTCCCGGCGGCTGGCGGTGACCGCCAGCGGAAACACCTTGGCGGGGTTCAGCAGCCATTGGGGATCAAAGACATCCTTGATCTTCAGCTGCGCCTCCAGATCGTTGGGCGCATATTGATAGGTCATGAGGTCACGCTTTTCGATGCCGACCCCGTGTTCCCCGGTCAGACATCCGCCGACCTCGACGCAGAGCTTCAGGATCTCAGCCCCGAA
>JALEGX010000049.1 GCA_022763485.1 Paracoccaceae bacterium
GCGGCGGCCCACGGCGCTGCTGGCACGCGACAAGGGGGTGATGCTTCACACTCACTTGGCCGAGAACGAGGAAGACATTGCCTACAGTGAGGCCAAGTTCGGCTGTCGGCCCGGCCAATACGCCGAGGACCTTGGCTGGACGGGGGCGGACGTCTGGCACGCCCATTGCGTCAAGCTGGATGGGGCTGAGATCGACCTCTTTGCCCGGTCCCGCACCGGCGTTGCCCATTGCCCCTGTTCGAACTGTCGTCTGGGCAGCGGTATCGCCCCGGTCCGCCAGATGCGCGATGCCGGGGTGTCGGTCGGGCTGGGCGTTGATGGATCGGCCAGCAATGACGCGGGCAATCTGATGGCAGAGGCCCGTCAGGCGATGTTGCTGCAACGGGTGTCGCAGGGAGCGGATGCGATGTCCGCTCGGGAAGCGCTTGAGATCGCCACGCGGGGCGGGGCGGATGTTCTGGGCCGTCCCGATTGCGGCAGGCTGAGCGCCGGCAAGCGCGCCGATATTGCCATGTGGGATGTCACTGGTGTTGAAAGCGCAGGCAGCTGGGACCCCGCCGCCCTGTTGCTGGCTGGTCCGCAGAAGGTGCGCAACCTCTTTGTCGAAGGCAGACAGGTGGTCCGTGATTTCAACCTTGTGACCATAGACCTGCCTGCTGTGCTGATGCGCCAACGCCAGCTGGCCGAGCGGTTGATGGCCTGAGCCTGCTCAGGCTCAGACGCGGCGACCGCCGATCCAGACCTCTGCAATGGCGCGGTCGTCCCCCATCATCAGGGTCGGGAACACCGCTTCCCACAGGGTTTCGGCGCGTTCAGACCGCTGTGCAATCGCCGGGGTCGAGGCCAGGTCAAGCACCACAAGATCCGCCTCCTTTCCCGGTGATAGATTGCCGATCACATCGCCCATGTGCAGCGTCTCGGCCGACCCTTGCGTCGCCAGCCAGATCAGCTGGGCCGCGTGCAGGGGGGTGCCCCGAAGCTGCCCGATCTCATAGGCGGCGGCCATCGTGCGCAGCATCGAGAAGCTGGACCCGCCGCCGGTGTCGGTTGCCAGCCCGATGCGCTGGCCTTCGGCCATTAGGCCGGCCATGTCAAAGAGGCCCGATCCGATGAAGGTGTTTGAGGTCGGGCAATGGACCAGTCCGGCGCCATGTTCGCGCAGCTGATCGCGTTCGCGTTGTTCCAGATGGATGGCATGACCGTACAGTCCACGTGCCCCCAGCAGGCCGAACTGCTCGTAAGTATCCAGATAGTCGCGGGTCTCGGGAAAGAGGGAACGGACCCATTCGATCTCATCGGTCTGTTCGCTCAGATGGGTTTGCATCAGGCAATCGGGATGTTCCGCCCAAAGCGCGCCCATCGCCTCCAGCTGCGCGGGCGTGGAGGTCGGCGAGAAGCGTGGCGTAATCGCATAGGAAATGCGGTCCGCACCATGCCATTTGCCGATCAGCGCCTTGGACTGGTCATAGGCGCTTTGTGCGGTGTCGCGCAGGAAGTCCGGCGCATTGCGGTCCATGCAGGTCTTGCCCGCCACCACCCGCTGACCGCGGGCCTGGGCAGCCTGAAAGAACGCGTCAACGCTTTCGGGGTGGATGGTGCAGAAGCTGCACATCGTCGTAGTGCCATGGGCCGCCGTCAGATCCAGATAGCGGGATGCGATTTCAACCGCATAGGCAGGATCACCGAATTTCCCCTCTTCGGGGAAAGTGTAACTGTTCAGCCAGTCGATCAGCCGTTTGCCCCAGCTGGCGATCATCGCTGTCTGTGGGTAGTGCACATGCGCATCAACAAAACCCGCAAGGATCAGCTTGCCGGGATGCCGGGTGACCTGCGCCTCGGGAAACTGCGCCAGCAGCGTGGTTTCATTGCCCACCGCCAGGATTTTGCCATCGCCAAAGGCCACGGCTTCATCAATCTGTGCCGCTTCTTCAGGGTCCAGATGAAAGGGGTGCCCGGAAAAGGACAGAACCTGCCCAATCAGGATAGTCTCGGCCTGCATTGCTGCGATCTCCGGTTGCCAAACAACGGCACACAGGATAGCCGCGACACAACTCGCGGTAAATTCTGCCATTGTCATTGTTTTCCGGTAGCTGCTTCTTTTAGTTTGCACCCAATCGGGGAGGGTAGTGCATGACCACAGGACTGGATCAGATCGACACTGACACCGCCCGTGATGATGACGATGCCTATGCGCTGGACCGCAAGGATATTGCGGCGATCCTCTATGCTGTTGATCGCGATGACCGCGAAACGCTGACCACCTTGATGGAACCGCTGCATGCGGCGGACATCGCGGACCTTCTGGAACAGATCAACGCCTTTGACCGGACACGTCTGATCCGGCTCTATGATCGTGAATTCGACGGCGACATCCTGTCGGAACTGGACGAAGGGATTCGCGAAGAGGTCATTTCGATCCTCAAGCCCGACGTGCTGGCCGAGGCCGTGCGCGATCTGGAAAGCGATGACGTCGTCGACCTGCTGGAAGATCTGGAAGAGCCGCAGCAGGAAGCCATCCTTGAGGTTCTGGAAGACGCCGACCGTGTCGCGGCCGAACAGGCGCTGAGCTACCCGGAATATTCCGCCGGCCGGATGATGCAGCGCGAAGTCGTCATGGCGCCTGAGCACTGGACCGTGGGCGATGCCATCGACTTCATGCGCGAGAGCGAAGAGCTGCCGGAACAGTTCTATCATGTGATCCTGGTTGACCCCCGGATGCGTCCCGTCGGCAATGTCACGCTGGGCAAGATCATGGCGTCTGCCCGGACCACCGCGTTGAAGAACATCGTGGAAGATGTGTTCCAGGTGATCCCGGCGACACAGGATGAAGAAGATGTCGCCTATGCGTTCAACCAGTACCACCTGATCTCGGCCCCGGTGGTGGACGAAGACGACCGGCTGGTCGGTATGATCACCATTGATGACGCGATGGCAGTGCTGGATGAAGAGCACGAGGAGGACATCCTGCGCCTTGCAGGTGTGGGCGAAGAAAGCTCGCTGAACGACCGGGTGTTGGAAACCACCCGGCAGCGTCTGCCCTGGCTTGCGGTCAACCTGGTGACGGCGGTTCTGGCGTCACTGGTGATCGCGCAGTTCGAAGATACGATTGCCGCCTTCGTGGCGCTGGCTGTGCTGATGCCGATCGTGGCCTCCATGGGGGGCAATGCAGGCACCCAGTCCCTGACGGTGGCGGTGCGCGCTCTGGCCACCAAGGACCTGACCGGGGCCAACGTCTGGCGTGTGATCCGGCGCGAGGTGATGGTGGGGCTGCTCAATGGCGTGGTTTTTGCCGTGGTCATGGGAATCGTCGGAATCATCTGGTTCGGATCACCGGTTCTGGGTGGGGTGATCGCTGTCGCGATGGTGGTGAATCTGGTCGTGGCTGGCTTGGCAGGAACGGTCATTCCCGTGCTTCTTGAACGTCTGGGGGTGGACCCTGCCTTGGCCTCGGGCGCCTTTGTGACAACCGTGACCGATGTGGTCGGATTCTTCGCGTTTCTTGGGCTGGCCGCCGTCGTTTTGCTGTAGGAGCACCAAGCATGACCGATCTTACCGAAATCAAGGCGCAGGCCCGCAAGGCCGCCTTTGCACGGCGAAAGCAGGCGTTTGACACGCGGCCACCGGGGGCGGCCGGGCATCTGTCCGAAGTGCTGGCAGGGTATCGCGGGGTGCCTATGGCGGGCTACATGCCGATCCGAACAGAAATCAACCCGCTGCCCGCAATGGCCGAGGCGGCAGCGCATGGAGATGTTTCCGTGCCGGTCATTCAGGGCGAAGGCCTGCCGCTTAAGTTCAGCCGCTGGACCCCGGAAGGCGAACTGCGCGACGGTCCCTTCGGGGCCAAGGTTCCTGTGGTGGACGATTACTTCGAGCCCGAGATCCTGATTGTTCCTTTGGTCGCCTTTGACGCCCGTGGAGGCCGTTTGGGATATGGTGGCGGGTTCTACGACCGCACGCTGGAATTACTGCGCGGCAAGCGCCCAACGCTGGCCATCGGTTTTGCCTTTGATGCGCAGGAGGCCGAAGATCTGCCGCTGGAGCCGACGGATCAGCCGCTCAACATGCTGATCACCGAAAGCCGGGTGCTGGAGTTTTAAGGCGATTTCGGCGAAGCGGGGCGCGAAAGCCTTGTTCTTGCATCAGCACCAGCTTAGGACAGCTTCATGAGGATTTTGTTTCTGGGAGACGTGATGGGCCGCGCTGGGCGTCGGGCCGTCACCGAGAACCTGCCGCGTCTGCGTGACGAATGGCGGCTGGATTTCGTCGTGGTCAATGGTGAAAACGCCAGCAATGGCATGGGGCTGAGCGGAGAGCACGCCCGTCTGTTGCTGAGCGCAGGTGTCGATTGTCTGACGCTTGGGGATCACGCGTTCGACCAGAAGGACATGCTGCAATTCATCGAAGGTGAAAGCCGCATTGTCCGCCCGCTGAACTTTGCCAAAGGCGCGCCCGGACGCGGTTATCGCCTGTTCAACGCGCCCGGTGGCCGAAAGGTGCTGGTGCTGCAAGTTCTTGGGCAGGTCTTCATGAAGCGGGCGTTTGACGATCCGTTTTCAGCGGTGGAGCAGGTGTTGAAGTCGCACCCACGCGGCGGGCTGGCGCAGGCCATCATCGTGGACGTGCACTGCGAAGCCACGTCCGAGAAGATGGCGATGGGGCATTTCTGCAATGGCAAGGCCTCGCTTGTTGTCGGCACCCACACGCATGTGCCCACTGGCGATGCACAGATCCTGAACGGCGGGACCGCCTATCTGACCGACGCCGGCATGTGCGGCGACTACGATTCCGTCATCGGCATGGACAAGATCGAACCCATGCGCCGTTTCGTCACCGGGATGCCCAAAACCCGGTTCACACCGGCCAACGGCGAGGCGACGCTCTCAGGCGTCTTTGTCGAGACAGATGATCGCAGCGGCGAGGCCAAGACCGTGCGCATGATCCGCGTTGGCGGGCGTCTGGAACAGGCACACCCTTGAATTTCTGAAGCTTTTCCAAAACAGCTCCTTTTGTTTGCGCATTTTGGTACGGTGCACGAGAGAGTTGCGTTCGCTCATGTGATCCAACAAAGTGTCTTGGGCCAAACGCGAGTCTAGAAAGAAACTATGGATCTATTCCACCTGTCCCAAACAGCGAGTGCCATTGTTACTCTGGTTGTTGTGGGTCTGATGTTCGTTGCCTTCCTGCGTGAAGTGCTCCCAACAGAGGTCGTGGCCCTGACGGGCGTTTCCGTTCTTCTTGTGACAGGCGCGCTGCCTTATCAGGAGGCGCTTCCGGTTCTGGCCAATCCCGCGCCTTGGACGATTGCGGCGATGTTCATCATCATGGGGGCGCTGGTGCGCACCGGTGCTCTGGATGCCTTTACGGCGGTTGCAAGCAAGCAGGCCCGGGTCAATCCCAAGCTCGCGATCGCGATGTTGATGGCATTTGTCGTCACTGCCTCGGCCTTTGTGTCGAATACGCCTGTTGTCGTGGTGATGATCCCGGTCTTTGTGCAGATCGCGCGCACCATGGGGGTTTCGGCCTCGAAAATGCTGATACCTCTCAGCTATGCGGCCATTCTGGGCGGAACGCTGACCCTGATCGGGACCTCTACCAACCTTCTGGTTGATGGTGTTGCACGCGCCCAGGGGCTGGAGGCGTTTTCGATCTTCGAAGTGACGCCGCTTGGCCTTGCCTTGGTGGTGTGGGGCATGGTCTACCTGCGCTTCATCGCGCCCCGGCTGCTGCCGGATCGGGACAGTCTGGCAGAGATGCTGAGCGACAAATCCAAGATGAAATTCTTTACCGAGGCGGTGGTTCCCCCCGACAGCAACCTGATCGGCCGTGAAGTGACCGGCGTTCAGCTGTTCAAACGTCCGGGGGTGCGCCTGATCGACGTCATTCGTGGCGATCTGTCGTTGCGGCGGGAACTCAAGGGCGTCGAACTGCAGGTCGGGGACCGTGTGGTGTTGCGGACCCGCATGACCGAACTGCTCAGCCTTCAGCGCGATAAGTCGCTGCGCCGTGTGGATCAGGTGTCCAGCGTGGAAACATCCACTGTCGAAGTCCTCATCTCTCCGGGCTGCCGGATGGTTGGCCGGCGGTTGGGCGACCTGCGTTTGCGTCGTCGCTACGGGGTGTATGTCCTGGCGGTCCATCGCAGGAACCAGAACATCGGGCAGCAGCTGGATCAGATGAGCGTCCGTGTCGGCGATACGCTGCTGCTGGAAGGTGCTCCGGCAGATATCCAGAGACTGGCCGCCGACATGGATCTGGTCGACGTCACCCAGCCTTCGGAGCGGGCGTTCCGCCGTGGGCACGCGCCCATCGCAATGGCGGCGCTGTTTGGGATTGTGGCGCTTGCTGCGCTGGGGGTGGCTCCGATCTTCCTGTTGTCGATCCTTGCGGTCGCCGTGGTTCTGGTCACCCGCTGTATTGATGCGGATGAGGCGTTTTCCTTCGTCGATGGCCGCTTGCTTGCGCTGATCTTCTCGATGCTGGCGATCGGGGCCGCCCTGGAAAGCTCAGGCGCTGTGCGCCTGATCGTCGAAGCGGTCGCGCCCTCACTCTCGGTGCTGCCTCCGTTCCTGCTGGTCTGGGCGGTCTATCTGCTGACCTCTGTCCTGACCGAGCTGGTGTCCAACAACGCAGTTGCCGTCGTGGTCACGCCCATCGCAATCGGGCTTGCACAGGCCATGGGGCTGGATCCACGCCCGCTGGTGATTGCGGTGATGATTGCGGCCTCCGCCTCTTTTGCGACGCCTATCGGATATCAGACCAACATGATGGTCTATGGCCCCGGCGGCTACAAATTCTCTGACTTCCTGAGGGTAGGTGTCCCGCTCAACCTGAGCGCGGGCCTACTGGCCTCGCTGTTGATCCCGTTGATCTGGCCGCTCTAGGAGGGGACATGACCCGGCGCGATCTGAAGTTCCTTTTTGTCATTGCCGGTCTTGTCGTCGTGGTGGGGCTGGCCATCGGGTATATCGCGGGAACGCTGTCCCGATCAGAAGCGCCCCGGACAACAGAGCCGGGCGCTGCCAGGCAGGGCTGGCATCCCGCAGAAGCGGTGACCGACGGATATCCGGGGTATCAGGAGCTTTATGTCAACGACTACGCCGATCTGCTTGATCCGGCCGCCGAAGGGCGCATTCGCGGCAAGCTGAAATCCCTGTTCCGCAGCACGGATATCGAAATGACGGTGCTGACGATCGACAGCATGGCGCGCTATGGCCATGCCGGAGCGATCGAGCCTTTTGCAACGGGCCTGTTCAATCAGTGGGGGATCGGCGACGCCAAACGGAACGACGGTGTTCTGGTTCTGGTCGCGGCCGATGACCGCAAGATGCGGATTGAGCTGGGGGCCGGGTTTTCCCGCAGCTGGGACGCACGGATGCAGCGGGTCATTGATACCGGCTTCCTGCCGCATTTCCGCGACGACGCATATCAGACGGGCATCGAAACGGGTGTGGATGCGACCATCTTCGAGCTGACAGGTGCGCTGCCGGAACATCAGGACCTTGGCACCGTGCAGCGCGGCTGGGCGTGGATCTGGTACAAGATGCGCGCCATCGGGGACTGGATCTGGGCTGGCCTGCTGGTGCCTGCGGTCGGCGGGTGGCTGGGCCTACGGCGCTACCTGCGGAACCGGCCCCGGTCATGTTCGGCCTGTGGCACCATGATGGAACGCCTGGACGAAGCTGCGGACGACGAGTTTCTGGATGACGGTCAACAGACCGAGGAATTCGTCAAATCGGTGGATTATGATGTCTGGTCCTGCGGCAGTTGCGGACACATGGACATTCATGGATACAAAAGCTGGTTTTCCGGGCACGGCAACTGCCCGCAATGTGCCTATCGGACGATGAAGACCGAAACCACGGTTCTGGTGTCAGCCACCACCTCCAGCACCGGGCGCAAGCGTATCGACTATGACTGCCGCCATTGCGGGTATCACAACCAGGTGTTCCGGGTGATCCCGCGCAAGACCAAATCCTCCGGCTCTGGCGGTGGCTCCTTCGGGGGTGGTTCGTCCTCTGGTGGTGGTGCCAGCGGCAGCTGGTGATCCGGTCAGGCGATGTGTTGCGACCGTCCGGCGCGCAATCCGGAAAAGATGCAGCCGCCCAGAAACGTGCCTTCCAATGCGTTGTACCCGTGGTAGCCGCCACCCCCGAACCCGGCTGCCTCCCCAACCGCAAACAATCCGGGAACCGGTTCACCGTCTTCGGCCAGCAGGCGGGCATCCAGATCGGTTTCCAGCCCGCCCAGGGTCTTGCGGGTCAGGATGTTCAGCTTCACCGCGATGAGCGGGCCATTTTCACGGTCCAATATCCGATGCGGGCGCGCCGTCCGGATCAGCCGGTCACCACGATAGTTGCGTGCGGCGTTGATGGCGATGACCTGAGCGTCCTTGGCAAAGGGGTTGTCCACCTGAGAATCCCGGGCTTCGATCTGTGAACGCAGTTGGGTTTCGTCCAGCTGCACCTCTGCGATTTCATTCATCCCAGCCACAAGTTCGGTCAGCGAATGGGCGACTACAAAATCCTGCCCGTGTTTCTTGAAGGCTTCGACCGGGGCAGGGGCGCTGCCCCGCGACAGCAGGCGCGCGCGCAGAACCTCGCTCCACTTGCCAGAGGTCAGATCCGGGTTCTGTTCCGAGCCGGAAAGCGCGAACTCCTTTTCGATGATCTTCTGGCTCAGGATGAACCAGCTGTAGCCATAGCCGGTGGACAGGATCTCTTTCAGGGTCGCAAGCGTGTCGAAGCCGGGCAGACAGGGCGGGGGCAGGCGGCGACCCAGCGCATCGAACCACATCGAGGAGGGGCCGGGCAGAATGCGGATGCCGTGATTGGGCCAGATCGGGTCCCAGTTCCGCAGCCCTTCGGTATAGTGCCACATCCGGTCGCCGTTGATCACATGCCCGCCGGCGTGGCGCGCGATGTCGATCATGCGGCCATCAACGTGGAAGGGAACACCTGCCACCATATGCTCGGGCGGCGGGCCCAGACGGTCGCGGGGCCAGGCCTTGCGCACGGCTTCCAGATTGCCGCCGATGCCGCCAGAGGCCACGATCACCGATGGGGCGTAGAATTCGAACTCACCGATCTCATGCCGGTTGGTTTTCTGCCCACGCTGGGCGGGATCCTCGGCCAGAACCTCACCTGAAACGCCTTTGGTGGCGCCGTTCTGCATGATGATATGGCTGACCTGATGGCGGAACCGCAACTGGATGCGCCCGGCGGCGACATGTTCGCGAACACGCCGTTCAAAAGGGGCAACCACGCCCGGACCGGTGCCCCAGGTGACGTGAAAGCGGGGGACGGAATTGCCGTGCCCGGACGCCGCGCTGCCGCCGCGTTCGGCCCAGCCGACAATCGGGAACCAGCGCATGCCCATCTCATGCAGCCAGGGCCGCATGTCTGAGCTGGCAAACTCCAGATAGGATTGCGCCCATTTCTGTGGCCAGGCATCTTCGGGGCGGTCGAACTGTGCCGATCCCAACCAGTCGCGGCGGGCCAGGTCCTGA
Source organism: Paracoccaceae bacterium (assembly GCA_022763485.1). Lineage (GTDB taxonomy): Bacteria > Pseudomonadota > Alphaproteobacteria > Rhodobacterales > Rhodobacteraceae > Aliisedimentitalea. The sequence goes on from JALEGX010000049.1 coordinate 9,506, forward strand.
CAGTCGCGGATCCCCATGCGGCGCTGTTCGGGCGTGTCGATCATGAAGAGGCCGCCCAGGCTCCAGAACGCCTGACCACCCAGAAAGCTTTCGGGTTCCTGATCCACAAGGATGACGGACTTGCCACGATCCCCCAGCTCGGCCGCTGCGGCCAGACCGGCAAGGCCCGCCCCAACGACGATGACGTCAGCGTGGTCCATGGCACCACCCGCGCACGATCTGGTTCAACAGCATTCGGTCAGCTCCCCTCATCGTTTAGGGCAGCCTAGCGGCAGGATCGGGCCGCAAGCAAGAACCGGCAGGTGGGGAACGTAGGGTCAGCCGTAGCGCTGGGCAAAGCGGCGCAGGATTTCGCCGGGGGCCGTGACCGATGCGGCGTGGCACTGCGCAATCAGCTCATCCGCTTGATCCGGCGGGAAATACCCGTGCCCGGAATAGATGCGGATCCGCTGTTCGAAGTCATGCGCATCCGCTTCGGGGTGAAACTGGGTGGCATAGACATTCTGGCCCCAGCGCACCATCTGGAACGGGCAGGGGAGCGAGCTGACAAGATGGGTGCATCCGGGCGGCAACGCCTGTACGGCTTCCTTGTGCCCGACAAAGGCCTCGAAACTCTGTGGCAGGCCCGCAGTCAGCGGATCCGTATGGGCATCGGCGGTCAGTTCGCAGCGCGATGGGCCGACAGGTTCACTGTAGTTTTCCTTGCTGACGGTCCCGCCCAGATGAGCGGTCAGAATGCCCAGACCGTAACAGCACCCCATGAAGGGGTGATCGCGTTCGATGATCTGGGGCATCAGGTCCATGATGGCCGCCTCGATCTTGGCCTCCATGCGGGATTTCTTCTCTGCCGGGTCACTGACGCAGCCCGGCCCCCCACCGACGATCACGCCCGCATAGTCGGACACATCCAGCGCGTCCGGCAGCTCCTCGCAGTCCAGTCGGATGCGATGCGCCCGTGCTGCGGTCAGCCCGGACCGGTTCAGGATCGAGGCGAACTCGGCATCGGCTGCGTCTGTTTCGGGGCGTAACTGCAAGATAAGAAACGGCTTCATGCGGTTGATGTATCCTGCGCTCCGCGTTTCTCGCAAGTGTTTCGGCGCGTCGGGCTTGAAAAAGTTTTAGGGAAATCTTCCACTTGTCATCAGATGGTGAAAAATCGACTGGGATATGGGCACATGGCAGCGCAAGACGAAGACCTTGGTCGGATGTTTCTGCTGAAGATCTGCCTGCCCCGCGCGGCAATTCTGGCGACCCTTTTTGGGCTGGCGAAGGTCGGCGCGATCCCGGTCTTTGCGTTGGCGGCATTTGCCGTCGCGGATGGCGTTTATCTGGTGCATCAATTCCGGCGTTTCCTGCATGCGGGTGACAGGCATGTGGCCGCCCACGGTGGAACCGCACGGATCTGGGGCGGGTACCTGTTTTTCCTGATTGTGGGCTGGCTGGGCATCGTCCTGTGGTGGGGGCTGTTCCTGGTCGCGCTGACCCCGCCCGAGACGGAGAGCTATGCCGACCAGCAGGCGCGGGAGCGGGCCGCGCTGTACTCGCTGGACGCCGACGGGACACGTCTGCTCCTGACCGGGGAAATCACCTTCGGCGTGAAGGATCAGGTTGCACGCCAGCTGCAGGCGCATCCGGAGTTGCGGACACTGGTTCTGGCCAGTGAAGGTGGCCACATCTACGAGGCGCGGGGCCTGGCGTTTCTGGTGCGCGATCATGGTCTGAACACGCAGGTCGAAACGGTGTGCAGCTCGGCCTGTACGCTGGTCTTTGTTGCAGGGCAGCGGCGACAGCTGGGGGCAGAGGCCCGTCTGGGGTTTCATCAGTACGCCGTTGGGCAGGGGGGTGCCCTGCCCAATCTGGATCCCGTGGCCGAACAGGAAAAGGACAGGCGTTTCTTTGCGGCACAGGGGGCGAACCCGGCCTTTCTGCTGCGCATGTTCGACACCCCCAGCGAAGGGATGTGGTTTGTTGACGCCGCAGAAGCGGCCACCTTCGGACTGACCCGGATGGGGGAGTGATCCACCCGGCAAGCGGCCGACCCAAAACGAAAAACCCGCCGAAGCGCCGGCGGGTTAGTCAGTCAGTTTATGTAGCGGGCGGGACGCCCGGTCTGTCACGCTCTATCAGAGCTGTGCCATGACCTCATCAGAGGCTTCGAAGTTGGTGGTGACGCGCTGGACGTCATCATCATCTTCCAGGGCATCGACCAGCTTCATCAGCTTTTGCATGCCTTCCAGATCCAGCTCGGTCGTGGTGGTGGGTTTCCAGACCAGCTTGGTGGATTCGGTTTCCCCCAGTTCCGCTTCCAGTGCGTTGGATACTTCGTTCAGATCGGTGTCCGCGCAGAAGATCACGTGGCCGTCTTCGCCGCTTTCCACGTCTTCGGCGCCCGCTTCGATCGCGGCCATCATGACGGTGTCGGCATCGCCGACGGAGGCGGGGTAGGTCACTTCACCCTTGCGTTCGAACATGAAGCCAACAGACCCGGTTTCACCCAGGTTGCCGCCGTTCTTGGAGAAGGTCGAGCGCACGTTGGACGCGGTGCGGTTCTTGTTGTCGGTCATGGCTTCGACGATGACGGCCACACCATTGGGGCCATAGCCCTCATAGCGGATTTCGTCATAGTTCTCTGCGTCGCCGCCAACCGCTTTTTTGATCGCGCGTTCGATCACGTCCTTCGGAACCGACTGGCTCTTGGCTTCTTTCACGGCCAGACGCAGACGCGGGTTCTTGTCCGGATCAGGGTCGCCCATCTTGGCGGCCACGGTGATTTCCTTGGCCAGTTTCGAAAAAAGTTTCGACCGCGCGGCGTCCTGGCGTCCTTTGCGGTGCTGAATGTTTGCCCATTTACTATGGCCGGCCATGCCTTGCTCCCACGGAAATTCGGATTTGAGCCTCTATAGGACAGGCAAGCGGCGGTGTTCAAGGTTCCACGGCGTTCCGCGCCGCAGCCTGCGGTGCTTTCGTCAGAGCACTGCCTGCCGTGCCGCGACGTTCGGATTGTGAATTTCCCCGTCGCGCGCCCGGCCGCAGCGGTCTAAGCTTGGGTATGAGCACAGATCAGATCATTCTCTTCGCCCTTTTCGCTGCCGTTTTTGCGCTCTTGTTGTGGGGGAGGTACCGCTATGATCTGGTCGCTTTTTCCGCGCTGCTTGTGGGGGTGGTGCTGGGCGTGGTTCCGACGAAAGAGGCGTTTTCCGGCTTTGGCCATCCTGCAACGCTGGTTGTGGCGCTGGTTCTGATCGTGTCTGCGGGGCTTGTCCGCTCGGGCGCCGTGTTCCTGATCACCCGCACGCTGGTGGACAGCACACGCAGCCTGGGCGCGCATATTGCCCTGATGGGCGGTGTTGGCGCGATTTTGTCGGCCTTCATGAACAATGTTGCGGCGCTGGCGCTGCTGATGCCGGTGGACATTCAGACGGCGCGCAAGGCCGGGCGCGTGGCCGGGCTGACGCTGATGCCGCTCAGCTTTGCGACGATTTTGGGGGGGATGGTCACGCTGATCGGCACCCCACCCAACATCATCATTGCAACGATTCGCGAAGAGACACTGGGCACCGGCTTTCGAATGTTCGATTTCGCGCCGGTGGGCGGTGTGGCCGCGCTGGCGGGTTTGGCCTTTGTCGCGCTGGTCGGCTGGCGCCTGATCCCCAACCGGGCGGATGCCGGAAGCGTGTCCCAGCAGGTGGCGCAATATGTGGCGGAACTGACGGTGCCCGAAGGTTCCCCCCACATCGGAAAGCGCCTGGCCGAACTGGATGCCGAGGCCGAGCAGGCCGATGTCGCCATCCTTGGGCTTATCCGCAATGGGCATCGTCGCTATGGGCGTGCGGCAAATGCGATCCTGCAGGACAGCGACGCGATCGTGCTGGAGGCCACGCCCGAAGCGCTGGATGAGTTCCGCGCGGCGCTGGGCCTGGCCTTTTCCGACACCGCCCGGCAAGAGAAGCTGACCGCGGCCGGCGAGGGGCTGGACGTGATCGAAGTGGTCGTCCCGGAAACATCGCGGATTGCGGGCAAAACGGCGCAGGCGCTGGGGTTGGCCTGGCGGCAAAGTACCGTGCTGATGGGCATTTCGCGCCAGGGGCGTCAGATCACCCGCCAGGTGCGCAAGACCGAGGTCTATCCGGGGGACATCCTGTTGCTGATGTGCCCACGCGATCGCGGTCCGGATGTGACCGATTGGCTGGGATGCCTGCCTCTGGCCGAGCGCGGGCTTTCGGTGACCGTGAATGAAAAGATGTGGCTGGCAATCGCGCTCTTTGCCGGGGCGGTTCTGGCCGCCAGTGTGGGCCTGCTATACCTGCCCGTGGCGCTTGGGCTGGTGGCCGTGGCCTATGTGCTGACCGGTATCCTGCCGGTGGCTGAAATCTATGACCACGTGGAATGGCCGGTTGTGGTGCTTCTGGGGTCGATGATCCCGCTTGGCGCGGCGCTTGACAGCTCGGGCGGCACGGCATTGATCGCAAATGCACTGGTTGGCCTGACCGCGGGGCTGCCCGCCTGGGCGGTTCTGACGGTTCTGATGGTGGTCACCATGACCCTGTCGGATGTGTTGAACAACACCGCCACCACCATTGTTGCCGCGCCGGTCGGCATCCAGATGGCGCAGGCGTTGAACGTGTCCCCGGATCCTTTCCTGATGGCGGTTGCGGTGGCCGCCTCTGCGGCCTTCCTGACGCCCATCGGCCACAAGAACAACACGCTGATCCTTGGTCCCGGGGGGTACCAGTTTGGCGACTACTGGCGCATCGGCCTGCCGCTGGAAGTGCTGATCGTTGCCGTGTCCATCCCGGCGCTGTTGTTCTTCTGGCCGATGTAACGGGTCAGCCTTCGTGGAAGCTGGCGATTTCGGACATCGGTTTCTTCAGCTTGGCCACACGTGGCACCGTGGCATCCGCAGCCGGGTGCCCCACGGCGATGATCATGGTGGGCTTTTCGGATTTCGGACGGCCCAGGGCGTCATTCAGGAATTTCATCGGGTTGGGCGTATGGGTCAGGGTGGTCAGCCCGGCATGATGCAGGGCCGCCAGCAGGAAACCCGTGGCGATGTTCACGCTTTCAGGCACGTAGTAGTTCTTGTAGCGGGTGCCGTCGTCAAACTCGCCCCAGCGCTGGGCGAAGACAACGATCAGCCAGGGCGCAATGGTCAGATGGGGTTTGTCGGCATTGGTGCCGATCGGTTCCAGCGCCTTGATCCATTCGTCGCCTGCGCCCCCGGCATAGAAGCGGCGCTCTTCTTCTTCGGCTTCGGCCCGAATGGCCTGTTTCAGCGACGACTCACTGATCGCAACAAAGTGCCAGGGCTGGTGATTGGCCCCCGATGGCGCGGTACCGGCGGTTTCGATGCAGCGCGCAATCACATCCTTTGCGACCGCCCGATCCGAAAAATCCCGCACCGTATGGCGCCGCTGCATCTTGTGCAGAAACTCCTGTGCCGCCTCCTGCATCTCCGCGTCGCTCATGTCTGCGCGATGGGGAAGGGGGATCGGGTCATATCCCAGGCTGCTCTTGGAAAACATCATTGTTACTCCTGTATCAGGTCCGCTTTTGCACTGCGCCGGACGCTTTCGGTCAGGGGCTTCAACGCAGGTGCCACAATGCGATTGACTTGCCAAGTCAACCTGACGTCCAGGGCCGTGTTCGGCAAAAGCTCCACCAGTTGACCGTCCCGCAGATCCTGTTGCACCAGCTGAACCGGGTTCATACCCCATCCCAGTCCCAGCTTGGCCGCATCCACAAAGGCTTGTGAAGACGGCAGGAAATGGGTCGGCGGGGACAGGCTGGTGCCGACCGCTCGGGTCAGCCACCGCTGTTGCAAGGCATCCTTGGCGTCAAAGGTCAGCATCGGCGCATGTTCCAGCGCCTGGGGGGTGACACCGTCGGGGAACCAGTCCGCCATATAGGCCGGTGAGGCGGTCGCGATATAGCGAAGACAGCCCAGGTCAAAGCTGTCACAGCCGGACACCGCGGACGGAAGGGCGCAGATCGCGGCGCTGACTTCGCCATTGCGCAGCCAGTCGGCACTGTGGTCCTGATCATCGATGACCAGATCGAACAGATAACCGGGGACGCGCGCCATTGCGGCCAGAAACCAGGTGGCCAGGCTGTCGGCATTGACCGCGACACGCAGCAGAACGGGGCCAGCGTGCTGATCCAGAGCCAGATCGCGCTTCAGCTTGGCCTCAAGCAAGGCCATGTCTTCGGAGTGCTTGGCCAGCCGCAGGCCCATCGCTGTGCCGGTACAGGGGACACCGCGCCGGATCAGAACCGCGCCGACGCGGTCCTCCAGCGCCTTGATCCGCTGCGACACCGCCGAGGGGGTCACGGACAGGGCCTGTGCTGCGCCATCAAAGGAGCCGAGGCGCAAGACCTCAGCGAGGGCAGCAAGTTGATTTGGGTCCAGCTTCATTAGCATCTCTAATTTTGGGTAAGTTTGTTTAATTGGATTGATGAAAGCAAGCGCGATATCACCCGGGACACCATCAATTGGAGATCGCCATGACCTCGTTCCTTCCCGGTTTCGCCCTTGGGTTCAGCCTTATCCTGGCCATCGGGGCGCAGAATGCCTTTGTTCTGCGGCAGGGCCTGCGCCGCAGCCATGTGTTCTGGATCTGTTTGACCTGTGCGGTGTCCGACGCGGTGCTGATTGCCGCCGGGATTGGCGGCTTCGGATCCTTGGCGGAACATTGGCCGTGGTTCGAAACCGCGATGCGGTATTTCGGGGCGGCGTTCCTGCTGTGGTACGGTGCACGCAGCTTTCGCGCGGCGCGTGCCGGGGGGGAGGCTTTGCAAAATTCGGGTGAGCAAGCGGTTGCGTTCTGGCCCGCCTTGGGAACGGTTCTGGCCCTCACCTGGCTGAACCCGCATGTCTATCTGGATACCGTTGTGCTGATCGGCTCGATCTCAGCGCAATACCCCGATGCCTTGTCCTTTGGGGCAGGGGCGGTTCTGGCCAGCTTCACGTTCTTCTTTTCCCTGGGGTATGGCGCGGGTCTGCTGGCACCGGTTTTTGCCAAACCCCGCGCCTGGCAGATCCTGGAGGTCGGCATTGGGATCGTGATGTGGGCGCTGGCGATCAAATTGTTGCTGCTCTGAGCGCGACGTCAGATCGGCCTTTTCGATAGTTAACCTGTTTTCGACCTCGACAAGGGCGTGGTTCGGACGGTTAATGCGCATATGGACCAGAACAGTAACGCAAATCCCGTCAAAGGTGTGATCTGGATGCTCGTGACCGGGCTGTGTTTTGTTGCGGTCACGGCCCTGGTGAAGTTCCTAGGGCCACGCGTCCCCCCCGCAGAGGCGGCGTTCCTGCGTTACCTGCTGGGGTTGGTGTTTCTGCTCCCGATGATCGGCGCGTTGCGCAACGCAAAGCTGACCCCAAAGCTTTGGGGCCTGTTTGCAGGGCGCGGCGTGATCCATTCCGCCGGGGTCATCCTGTGGTTCTTTGCCATGACGCAGATCCCAATCGCCGAAGTCACCGCGATGAATTACCTGTCCCCGATCTATGTGACGATTGGGGCGGCGCTGTTTCTGGGTGAGAAAATGGCCCTGCGCCGGGTCGGGGCCATCCTGATGGCGTTGGTCGGCGCGCTCATCATCCTGCGTCCCGGATTTCGCGAGATTTCGCCCGGCCATATCGCGATGCTGTTTACCGCTGTGGCCTTTGGCGGGTCCTACCTGTTGGCCAAATTCACCGTGGATGGCACCAACCCGGTGGTGGTGGTGGCCATGCTGTCCATTTTCGTGACGCTGGGGCTTGCACCTTTCGCCATTGCAGTCTGGGTCTGGCCCAGTGTTCAGGAACTGGGTGTTCTGTTCCTTGTCGCCTGTTTTGCAACCGCAGGGCATTATACGATGTCATTGGCCTTTGCCGCCGCCCCGGTCACCGTGACACAGCCCGTGACATTCCTACAGCTGGTCTGGGCCGCCAGCCTTGGGGCCGTGGTGTTCGGCGAGCCGGTTGACATGTGGGTTGTTGGGGGCGGTACCTTGATCCTGGCCTCGGTCAGCTTCATCACCTGGCGGGAAGCGGTTCTGAAGCGCAGGGCGATCACCCCACCGGACCCCGCCACAAAGGTCTGACGCGCTCTGGTTAGGTTCTTGCTGGCACGGGTTCAGCTGTTGTGGGAGTTCAGCAGCAGGTCGGCAACGCGCCTTGCTTCGCTGCGGGCCGCAATCGGGTCCAGGGCCACGGGGGATTGCGCGGCTTCCAGCCAGACGCCGTCCATATAGTTCTGCAAGGCCAGCCTGACCGTTTCGATCTGCCCGTCGGGAACAAGGCTGCGCAGTTCGGCCCGGAAATGATCCCGGACACGCGCCCTGTTGATTCGATGTAGGCGCGACAGGCGCTTGGAATAGGGCGCATTTGCCCAGAACTGCATCCACAGGCTGCATTGCGGGATGGTGAAAAGCTGGTCGTCGAAGTTGGCGTCCAGCACCGCCATCAGCCTTTCACGCGGAGATGTCGCCATTTTATAGCGCTGCAACATGGCCTGTTTCAGGATTTGCAGCATGTGCCGCATCGTCGCTTCCATCAGCCCTTCCTTGGAGCCGAAATAATAGTTGATCGATGCCGCCGACGAGCCCGCCTCGCGCGCGATTTCCGCCATGGTTACAACGCCATATCCCCGCTCGTGCACGGCGATGATCGTAGCTTCAACAAACTCTTCATGTCGGATGTCGCGAATGCGTTTTCTGCTCATGTCGCATGTTTGCCCAGCATGATGTCTTGTTGCAATCCTTGTTCGTTCGTTTTGAAACTTGAATGGCTGTTTAAAAAACGGTTTGGGGATGTCGTTTTTTGTGCTAAATGCTCCGGTCATGTCAAAACGGGGCGCCAACAGCCCCCTTTGGGAGGAACACAATGACGACAATCATCTCCGCAGGGATCCTTATGGCCTTTGCGCTGGTGCTGTTCTGCCTCATCAAGTGGTGGAACGTACGCAACGTGGGCCCGACGCCCGTACACCTGTTCACCTTCATCGCGATCCTGTTCACGTCCGGTCTGGATGTCGGCCTGATCATGTTCCCGCTGGCCTGGGATTTCCCGCTCTACGCAGACACGGCTTCGGAACCTGCTTATGCCTTCACCAACCCTCTGGCGCTGGAGTTCGGGTTCTGGGGTTTCCTGATCTGGGGCTTCTACTTCCTGACCACCTTCTACTTCTGCGTGATCGAGCCGCGGGTGAAGTTCTTTGAAATCGGGCTGGTCAAGCTGATCAACAATATCGTCATCATTGGCACCTGTGCCTTCACCGGCGCGCTGTTCCTGATCTATCTGCCGTATTATGCGACCTTCATGGGTGACGGCGAAACCGTGATCCCGGCCTTCTATGTCATCACCTTCCTGGTGATCCTGTTTGCCGCGTTCTCGTCCACGGACATCAAATACGTGCGCATCCTGTCGGTGGGCTCCACCGGGCTGTTCTTCGCGCTGATCCTGGGCATGTGGGCCTATGCTGGCATGGGCCTGGGTGAGTTTGCATCGACCGCAGGCAACATCGGTGGCTATTTTGCGAACATCCACAAGTTCATCCTGCCGCTGACCGACTATCACGAATTCTACCTGTTCTGGTGGTTTGCATGGTCGATCATGATCGGTCAGTTCACCTCGCGCTTTGTCGGTGGTCTGAAGACCTGGCAAGTGCTGGCCGCGCTGCTGGTGTTCCCGTCGATCCCGCTGGGTGTGTGGTTCTCGGTCCTGTACTACTACCATCTGAACAGCATCGAAACGACGCTGCTGATCAACGTCTCGATGGTCGTCGTGGGCATCATCTTCGTGATCAACTCGTTTGACTCGCTGATCCGCCTCTACACCGACAACCTGAACCTGACGACGAAGCGCTTCGGCACCATCCCCTATGTCGTCGGAAATGCCGTTGTGCTGTTCGCGCTGACCTTGGCCTTCCAGAGCCAGTGGCTGCAGATCCAGTGGATCGGGACCGTGGTGATCGGCATCTACATCGCTTGCATCGCCTACATCGTGCTGATGAAGCGTCGCGAAGTGATGGCGATCGACTCCTCGCCGGAAGACCGCGATCTCGATTTCCACAAAATCGAAACGGTCCACTAACCCCTGTAGCTCACCCCGGCGATGGGGTGGGCTCTCCCTGGAGCCGGCCAATTCCGAATGATGGTTTAGGGAAATGGCCGGCTCGTTATCGTTAGAACAGATGCCCCGACCTGTACTGCCGGGGACCAGACAACATCCGGATGGAGCCCCTGAATGAACATGACGACTTCCCTGATCGGGCGCGTGCTCCAAGCGGTCCAAGGACCCTTGTCGAGCCAGCAGATCAGATCGTCACTGCCGCCGTCCTCCATCGACCGGGCCCATCTTCAGGCCCGGCCAACGCTCTTTTGGCACAGCGCTCTGGAGACAGACGCGACGCCCCCGAAACGCAATCAACCGATACGCAGAACACCAACAGTATTCCGGGGACAGGTCCCCGCCGGAGCAACAAGATGAGCCATCCCGCACAACCCAAAGCAAGCCACTTCGTCAACGGCGAATATGTCGAAGACACCGCTGGCACGCCGATCCCGGTAATCTATGCCGCCACTGGCGAACAGATCGCAACGGTCTATGCCGCGACGCCCGCGGTCGTTGAACAGGCGCTGTCCACAGCCAAGGCCGCGCAGAAGGAATGGGCCAAGATGACCGGCACCGAGCGCGGTCGCATCCTGCGCCGCGCCGCCGACATCATGCGCGAGCGGAACCACGAACTGAGCGTGCTGGAAACCTATGACACCGGCAAGCCGCTGCAGGAAACGCTGGTGGCCGATGCGACCTCTGGCGCGGACGCTCTGGAATATTTCGGTGGTCTGGCCGCATCGCTGACTGGCGAGCACATCCCGATGGGCGAGGACTGGGTTTACACCGTGCGGGAGGCGCTGGGCCTGTGCGTTGGCATCGGTGCCTGGAATTACCCGACCCAGATTGCCTGCTGGAAGGGTGCGCCGGCGCTGGCCTGCGGCAACTCGATGGTGTTCAAACCGTCTGAGACCACGCCGCTCTGCGCGCTGAAAGTGGCTGAAATCCTGCATGAGGCAGGTCTGCCCGCGGGGCTTTTCAACGTGGTGCAGGGCATGGGCGAGGTTGGCGGCGCGCTGGTCACCGATCCGCGCGTCGATAAGGTCTCGCTGACCGGCTCGGTTCCCACCGGCAAAAAGGTCTATGCCGCTGCCGCCGCTGGCATGAAGCATGTCACCATGGAACTGGGCGGCAAATCGCCCCTGATCATCTTTGATGATGCCGACGTCGAAAACGCCGTGGGCGGCGCGATCAACGGCAACTTCTATTCCTCGGGCCAGGTCTGCTCGAACGGCACCCGCGTGTTTGTGCAGAAAGGCATCAAGGAGAAGTTCCTGGCCCGTTTGGCAGAACGCACCGGGGCTGCCATCCTTGGCGATCCGCAGGATGAAGTCACCAATTTTGGCCCGATGGTCAGCGAAAACCAGATGAACATCGTCATGGGCTACATCGAAAAGGGCAGAGAAGAAGGCGCGCGCCTGATCTGCGGCGGCGATCGCGCAGATTTGCCGGGCTTCTTCATCCAGCCCACGGTGTTTGCCGATGTCACCGACGACATGACCATCGCGCGCGAAGAGATCTTTGGCCCGGTGATGTCGGTGCTGGATTTTGACACCGAAGAAGAGGTGATCGCGCGGGCCAATGACACGGAATTCGGCCTGTCGGCTGGTGTGTTCACCAATGACTTCAGCCGCGCCCACCGGGTGATCGGCCAGCTGGAGGCCGGCAGCTGTTTCATCAACTCCTATAACGACGCTCCGGTCGAAGCGCCGTTTGGCGGGGTCAAGGCCTCTGGCGTCGGACGTGAGAACTCCAAGGAAGCGATCAAGCACTTCAGCCAGGTGAAATCCGTCTACGTCCGTATGGGGGACGTCGAAGCGGCGTTCTGATTGCCCTTTGGGGCAACGCCCACCCACCCGCCCCGTTGCCCCAAAGGGCAATCAGCACCGGGCGCATGACATAGGGAGCTGCCTGCCACGACCGGCGGCCCCAAGGCAAAGCAAGGCAGAGCCGGGCAGGGGAGGCCCCCCCGGTTCCAGCAATGGAGAAACGCGATGAATGCGGATTATGTGATTGTCGGGGCGGGCTCCGCCGGTTGCGCCATGGCCTACCGGCTCAGCGAGGCTGGAAAGAAGGTTCTGATCATTGAGCACGGCGGCACCGACGCCGGGCCGCTGATCCAGATGCCGGGGGCGCTGAGCTACCCGATGAACATGCCGCTTTATGACTGGGGCTACAAATCGCAGCCCGAGCCGCATCTGGGCGGGCGCGAGCTTGTCTGCCCGCGCGGCAAGGTGATCGGCGGGTCGTCTTCGATCAACGGCATGGTCTATGTCCGCGGCCATGCAGGCGACTACAACCATTGGGCTGAAAGCGGCGCGCAGGGGTGGTCCTATGCTGACGTGCTGCCGTATTTCAAGCGGATGGAAACCTGGAATGACCGCGGCCATGGTGGCGATCCCGATTGGCGTGGCAAGGACGGTCCGCTGCATGTGACCCGCGGACCGCGGGACAACCCGCTGCATGATGCTTTCGTCAAGGCAGGGGCGCAGGCGGGCTATCCTGTCACCAAGGACTACAACGGCGAACAGCAGGAAGGCTTCGGCCCGATGGAGATGACGGTCTATAATGGCCGCCGGTGGTCCGCTGCCAATGCCTATCTGCGGCCCGCTCTGAAGCGCGACAACTGCGACATGATCCGTGCCTTTGCCCGCAAGGTTGTGATCGAAGACGGCCGCGCAGTGGGCGTGGAAATCGAACGCGGTGGCAAGATCGAAGTGATCCGCGCCCGTGTAGAAGTGATCCTGGCCGCCTCTTCGCTGAACTCGCCCAAGATGCTGATGCTTTCGGGCATCGGTCCGGCAAAGCACCTGGCCGAACATGGGATTGAGGTGGTCGCCGACCGCCCCGGAGTGGGGCAGAACCTGCAGGATCACCTGGAGTTCTACTTCCAGTTCGCCTGCAAGCAGCCGATCACGCTTTTCAAATACTGGAACCTGCTGGGCAAGGCTTTCGTGGGCGCCCAGTGGATGTTCACCAAGACCGGCCTTGGCGCGTCGAACCAGTTCGAAAGCGCGGCTTTCATCCGCTCTGACAAGGGCGTGGACTACCCCGATATCCAGTATCACTTCCTGCCCATCGCCGTGCGTTATGACGGTCAGGCGGCGGCCGAAGGGCACGGGTTCCAGGCCCATGTCGGTCCGATGCGCTCGCCCTCGCGGGGGGAGGTCACGCTGGCCTCCAGCGATCCCAAGGACGCGCCGAACATCCTGTTCAACTACATGTCGACCGAACAGGACTGGATCGATTTCCGCAAATGTGTGCGCCTGACGCGCGAGATCTTTGCCCAGGATGCGATGAAACCCTTCCTGAAGCACGAGATTCAGCCCGGTGATCATTTGCAGACCGATGATGAGATCGACGGGTTCCTGCGCGAGCACGTGGAAAGCGCCTATCACCCCTGCGGGACCTGCAAGATGGGGGCGGTGGATGACCCGATGTCGGTGGTCGATTCGGAATGCCGTGTGATCGGGGTGGACGGTCTTCGTGTGGCGGACAGCTCGATCTTCCCGCGCATCACCAATGGCAACCTGAACGGTCCGTCGATCATGACTGGCGAAAAAGCGTCCGACCATATCCTGGGGCGTCGACTGCCCTCGTCCAACGCCGAACCCTGGTTCAATCCGAACTGGCAGGATTCGCAACGCTGATCGGCTTTCGACCCTCTTCGGAGGGTCGAATTTTTTGTCAGGAAATCATTCGGGAACCGGAATGATTTGATCGGCGTCAAAGTTGGGTGCACCGGGGCGCGTTACGGTCTGATCGACAAAGACAAGGAGCGAACAGACATGACCCACACCCCCCATGAGCTGGCTGAAGAATTCCCCGAAAAGATTGAACTGATGAGCGACCTGAAGCAGTCGGATGCCCATTTTGCCAAGCTTGCGGACGAGTATCATGAGCTGAACCGCGCAGTGCACCGCGCGGAAACCAATGTGGAGCCAATTTCCGAGGCCGCGGAAACCGAACTGCGCAAGAAACGCGCCGTGCTCAAGGATGAGATCTGGGGTATCATCAGCAAGGCCTGAGCCGGTTGTGTCTCAGAATTTTCTGCGAAAATTCTGAGAGGCGGAACACATGAAGGGCGCCTGAGGCGCCCTTTTTTGATTCAAGTCTGTGTCGGTTCCTGGGGCCAAGAATTTTCATCGAAAATTCTTGGCTGGTTCATCCCACTTGATAGGGCAGTACACCGCGTTCATCGGTGTTGACTGACAGTTGCCGTTCCAGCGGGGGAACCGATCTCTGGTGGCAGTCCTTTCGTTCACAGATCCGACAGGAAATCCCGATCGGTTCATAAGAATGGGCGTTGCCGACATCCAGATTGTCTGCATAGACCAGCGCGTCCGCATGACGGATTTCACAACCCAGAGCAATGGCATAGCGCCTGACAGGCGCACCGAAGGACCCTCCGGTCTTGGACACATCGCGCGCCAGCGAGATGTAGCGCACACCGTCCGGGGTTTCCGCGAGCTGGCGCAGAAAGCGACCGGGGGTTTCAAAGGCCCGGTGGACGTTCCAGAGGGGGCAGGCCCCGCCAAAACGCGCGAACTGCAATCGGGTTGCAGAATGGCGTTTGGTGATGGTGCCCGCCTGGTCGACCCGGACAAAGAAGAACGGGATGCCCTTGGCGCCGGGGCGTTGCAGGGTCGACAAGCGATGGGCGACCTGTTCCACCGAGGCCCCGAAGCGCGTCGAGAGGCGTTCCAGGTCATGCCGGCAGTCCCGTGCCGCGGTCAGAAACGCGCCATAGGGCATCAGTGCAGCCCCGGCAAAATAGTTGGCCAAGCCGATCTTGGCGATGGCCCGCGCTTCGTCACTGTAGAACCGCGCAAAGTCCAGCGTGGCCTCCAGCAGCGCGTTCTGACGCAGCAGCGCGACTTGCAGCAGCAATTGGAACAGCTGCGTTTCGGGTACCGTGCGGGTGGACAGGCGCAAAAGCTTTTGTTCGGGGTCGTAATGGCGGATCTGCTCCAGATCCGCATATTCGACTGACACGCCCACGGCTTGCAGTGCCTCTGTGGCGCATTTGCGGATTTCACCCTGGGCGGCGAAGCTTTCCGCTGCATGGTCCACGGCGTCGATGTAGTTGTCGCAGTAGTGAAAGAAGTCGCGCACCTCTTCCCAGGGGCTGGTCTGGATGCGCGCGTCGTCCCGCCCCAGCGCCTCATCCAGCGACGCCAGCCGTTCGTGTGTCTGTCGGTAAGCCCGGTGCAATTCGATGAAGGCACGCGCAAGGGCCGGGGCGTTGGACGCGGTCAGGCGTAGATCGGCCAGCGGCGGCACCATCTCAGCAAAAACCGGATCTGCCAGGGCTTCGCGCATGTCCGAGACCAGGCGTTCGCTATCCCCGGTGCTCAGCTCGGTCACATCCAGGCCAAACTCTTGCGCCAGGGCCAGAACAACGGTCGTCGACACCGGGCGATTGTTGTTCTCCATTTGGTTCAGATAGGGCAGCGAAACGCCCAGCTTGGAGGCAAAGTCCTTCTGGGTGAGGGTCAGCCGCGTGCGCATTTCGCGCAGCTTGGCACCGGCATAGAGTTTCTGCGTTGGCATCGGAATCTTTGCAAATTTGGCGTTGGTCGATTGTAGAAATGCAAAGCGCCTGCTTCAAGCTCTTGTTGGGGTGGCACTACAGGCCGAGCGTGCGTTCCCGGCGGATGACCAGCTGGATGGACGCGATCCCGGCAACAGCCGTCAACAACATGATCACCAGTAGCGGCATCGAGCCAGACCCCGGCGTCAGCAGCGCACCGGCGAGGGCGCTGAGTGCGGCGCCCCCGCCCAGCATGATCGCCCCGCTCAGGCCGGATGCGGTTGCGGCCAGATGCGGTCGGACTGACAGGGCGCCGGACGTGGCGTTGGGTATCGCCATCCCATTGCCGATCCCAACAATAGTCATGAAGCCGAAGAACGTGTAGACCGTTCCGAACCCGGCCAAGGTCAGGCCCGCGGAAATGGCAACGCCAATACCGTTCAGCCAGCACCCCCACAGAACCATCTTGTTGATGCCAAGGCGGGCAGAGAACGCCCCCGAGATCCAGTTGCCCAGAAAATAGCCCGCCGCAGGCGCACCGAAATAGACACCCAGTTGCGCCGTTGTCAGCCCATATACCTGTGTGCCCACGTAGGGGGCACCGCCGAGATAGGCAAAGAAGGCACCGGACGCCAGGCCAGAGGCCAGCGAGTAGCCCCAAAACCGGGGGCTCTTCAGCAATTCGGGGTACTCGCGGAATTGCTGGACCAGGGACTTGCCGCTTTTGCGCGCGGTTTCACCGAAGTCGAAAAAGGTGAGGGCCAGGCCCAGCCCCCCAATAAGCATCAGCAGCCAGAAATTGGCCTGCCAGCCGAACCAGTCATCCAGTTTGCCGCCGATTGCGGGGCCAATCATCGGCACAATTGCCATCCCCATGGTCACATATCCGATCATCGATGCGGCCTGATCTGGGGGATACATGTCCCGCACGGCGGCGCGGCTCAGCACGATTGCCACTGCAACAACGGCCTGACCTGCGCGAAACAGCAGAAAGATTTCGGCGGTCGGGGCAAAGATGCAGCCCAGCGTTGCCAGCAAAAAGAGCGCCACGCCCCATAGAATGACAGGCCTGCGCCCCAGCATGTCCGCCACCGGGCCGATCAGGATCTGCATGACCGCGTTCATCGCCAGGTAAACCGCAACGCTCAGTTGCATCAGGCGATAGTCGGTCTGAAAATACTCTGCCAGTCCGGGGAGCGATGGCAGGTGGATGTTCATGCCAAGAGCAGAGAGGCCGGACAACAGGATCAGCGTCGCAATATGCGGCGGTCCCTTGCGGCTGAGAAAGCGGTTGTGTTCAATGGCCATGCCTCGGGCTTAGTCATCCTGCGTCAGATTGTCCATTCTGGCGTTGGGTCACATAGGGTTAGCAAATATTCAATTAGCATCAAGCCTGTTTTCCAAAATTTGCAAATTTGCGATAATTACCTTTGGGAAGCTTGTCGCGCAATATATGGTCTCTGCAAATTTCAAAGGGGACTTAGGTCATGAAAGATATCCTTTCCGAGCTGGAAGATCGTCGTGCCGAGGCACGTCTGGGCGGCGGACAACGGCGGATCGACGCACAGCATGGGCGCGGTAAACTGACAGCCCGCGAACGGATCGAATTGCTTCTGGATGAAGACAGCTTTGAAGAGTTCGACATGTTCGTCTCTCACCGCTGTACCGATTTTGGCATGGAAAATCAAAAGCCTGCCGGTGATGGTGTGGTGACGGGCTGGGGTACGATCAACGGCCGTATGGTCTATGTCTTCAGCCAGGACTTCACGGTTTTCGGTGGCTCCCTGTCCGAAACGCACGCGCAAAAGATCTGCAAGATCATGGATATGGCCGTTCAAAACGGCGCTCCGGTGATCGGCATCAACGACTCGGGCGGTGCGCGAATCCAGGAAGGCGTTGCCTCGCTGGCGGGATATGCAGAGGTATTTCAGCGCAATATCATGGCCAGCGGCGTCGTGCCGCAGATCAGCGTGATCATGGGCCCCTGCGCCGGTGGTGCCGTCTACAGCCCGGCCATGACCGACTTCATCTTCATGGTGAAGGACACGTCCTATATGTTCGTGACCGGCCCCGACGTTGTGAAGACCGTGACCAACGAAGTTGTCACCGCCGAAGAGCTGGGGGGCGCATCGACCCACACCAAGAAGTCCAGCGTTGCCGACGGCGCGTTCGAAAATGATGTCGAGGCTCTGGCCGAGGTCCGCCGCCTGGTTGACTTCCTGCCGCTCAACAACCGTGAAAAGCCGCCGGTTCGCCCGTTCTTCGACGATGCCGCACGGATCGAGGATTCGCTGGACACCCTGGTTCCGGAAAATCCGAACACGCCCTACGACATGAAGGAACTCATCGCCAAAGTGGCGGATGAGGGTGACTTCTACGAGATCCAGGAAGATTACGCCAAGAACATCATCACAGGCTTCATGCGCCTTGAAGGCCAGACCGTGGGTGTTGTTGCCAACCAGCCGATGGTGCTGGCAGGCTGTCTGGACATCGACTCGTCGCGCAAGGCGGCCCGTTTCGTCCGCTTCTGTGACTGTTTTGAGATCCCGATCCTGACCTTGGTTGACGTTCCGGGCTTCCTGCCGGGAACCTCGCAGGAATACGGCGGCGTCATCAAGCACGGCGCAAAGCTGCTGTTTGCCTATGGTGAAGCCACCGTGCCGAAGGTCACCGTGATCACCCGCAAAGCCTATGGTGGTGCCTATGACGTTATGGCGTCCAAGCACCTGCGCGGCGATTTCAACTATGCCTGGCCGACCGCCGAGATCGCGGTGATGGGCGCCAAGGGCGCGACCGAGATCATCCACCGTGCCGACCTGGGCGATGCCGAAAAGATCGCGGCCCATACGCAGGACTATGAAGACCGGTTCGCCAACCCGTTCGTTGCGGCAGAGCGCGGCTTCATCGATGAGGTGATCCAGCCGAAATCGACCCGCCGCCGGGTGGCCCGCGCCTTTGCGTCCCTGCGCAACAAGTCGCTGAAAAACCCGTGGAAAAAGCACGACAACATTCCGTTGTAAGGCCATGACGGCGCGTTGGCACATACTGAAAGGTGAGCGTGAACTGACGCTCGCACGTCATCTGCCAGCGCGCTTCGATGTCTGCGCCAGAACCACATTGCCTGAGGGGGATCCGCTGAGGATCGCCCAGCAGATCCGGCAGGACATGTGGCGCAGATTTCAGAAGGTCAGGGGGTTCTCCCCCGTCGTGCGGGTCACGATGCTCCGATCGGAGTGTCATGTCGAAGCCGGAGGGCGGCTGCTCGGGCCGCCGCCCCACCAGATGGAATACCAGATTGAGCAATTGCTGATGCATCCCCGCCACCGGTCCCGTTGGGTGACACAGGCACGGCGCAGCAAGACGTGGAACCGATGACTGAACTTTGGAAAAATCAGGCTTTCTCTATCGTTCACGCCGACAAGGGCGAGTTTGTCGGTCAGGGACTGCGTGCGTTTTTCGAGTATCGCGATCTCGGGATCGCTGATGCGACACAGGGCAAGTTCGGCGCCCATGTCATTCGGGCGGTGCCGGGAATGGAAAGCCCCGGCGCCTGGCATTCGCACGATCTGGAGTTCCAGATGGTTTATGTCACTCAGGGCTGGGTGGTGTTCGAATACGAAGGGCAGGGCGAACACGTCCTGCGCAGTGGCTCCTGCGTTTTGCAGCCTCCGGGGATCCGGCACCGTGAGGTGCGGCATTCTGACGATCTGGAGCTAATCGAGATCACATCTCCGTCAACATTTGACACCAGGGACGAATCAGCGCCATGATCCGCGGAACCGGACATAGAACAGCGCGCGCTTCTTGCGCTGCGCCAGCAGCCCCGGCAGGAGGAGCCCGCGTCTTGCGGGGCCGGGGCTGCGGTTTTCCGGTTTCCCTGCTCGTTTGTGTCTGGGCCAGCGTTGCCGCGGCCGTCGAGGTGCCTGTGCCCTCCGGTCAGCCCGTGTCCCTGAACGAAGTTCTTCTGGATACCGCCCCCGGTGAGTTGTGGGTGCGGTTCCGGTTCATTGCCCCCCATATCGCCCGTGAAACCGGCCTTGTGTCCTATGAACAGGCCGGACCGGATATGGATGCGCTGTGCCAGGATGTGGCGCTGCCCTACCTGGACCATCATGAGATCGAAGCCGCGCGCGTGGTGATTTCGCTCTCTGACCAACGTCTTCCTTTTGGCAGCAAAGACAGGACCGCAACGCAGTTTTTCGAGGCATATCGCCCCGAAAACGAGGCCTGTATCTGGGAGGAGTTTTGACCATGCTACAACATGTTGCGCATCAAAGCTCAAGCTGCCAGCCGTTTGAGGCTATTCAGACACAGACCACGTTCTTGCCGCGGTTCGGATATGATCTGGACCTGATTTGCGATATATTCGGCGCAGGTCGCACCAAAGCGACCGTTAAGTCGAGGTTGAGGCAAGCAGGGCGTTTCCGCCCTGTTGGTTTCGTTTCAATAATCAGGAGACAGCAATGTCAAAGAGCATCAAACTGCTTGCAATGGTGGGCCTGCTGGGCGCGCTTGCGGCCTGCGGTGGCAACAAACAGGAAGAGTTTGTGGTCGTTGAGCCCGAGCCGATCTCGGTCGAGCCGACCTACACCGGCAAGTACAAGTAAGACATTCAGGGGTCCGGCCCTGCGGCCGGCCCCGTTTGCCGCGCAGTGCGCCGGACCGGAGGCGCACACATGATCAAGCATCGTGGCTTTCCGGGGCGTCTGCCCGGAACAGATTTCCAATTCGTCATTCGTCGTCCGAACCCCAAAGGGGTGACCCCGCTGACACGGCGGGAACGATTCCGCGACCGCAAACCGGCTGATCGCCGGGCGGATGCGGGCTTCATGCAGGCCCTGTGGGAAGCATTCGGCGATCAACCGTTCGAACGCGGCAACCTGGATGCCGGGCGTCTGAGCTGGTTGTTCGGACGCGAAGTCATCCCCGCAGAAGACCCCTTTGACCCGGCAAGCTATGAGGCGTTGCTGGTCATTGATGTCGACATCGCACAGCGGTCCTTTCCGGACGCTTTCGACGGAGGTGCGATGTAATGCAGTCCTGCGCCACACATATCCCTGGCCGGGAAACCCTGTCCCCGCATCAAATGCTGCGGGCACAGGGGTGTGTGGCGTCAGAAATTCAGCTGTGCGGAAAATTGCACGCGGTCCCCGTTGACCGTCGCACCCGTCGAACTGGTGCGTTCGCCGAAGATATACTCGGCCCCGAAGGTCAGGTTGTCGGTGGGGCTGTAGAATGCGTTGACGTGAAGGGTTTCAAGCTCGGTGAAATTGAGCGTCCCCGTGGAGCTGGGCAGGTCGTATTCCTCGCGCCCGTAGCCGATGCCGAAGTTCCAGTCGCTGCCGACGTCCTGTCGGAATTCCAGCGTGTAGCCGTCGACATCGTTGGCCTGACCGCCGACGATCGCGCTGCCGCCACCGATGAACAGGGGGCCCAGCGCTTCGCCGGTTGTGAAAGTGGCCTGGATCAAACCGCCCTGCCACGGGGTAAGGCCACCCGAAGCGGTAAATCCGGTCTGGTCGACTTCGACACCACCAACCGTGACATTGCCGCCCAGAACCGCAGCGCGGGCCGAGAAACGGTCACCGGTATAGGACACCGCACCGGTGATCACCGGGTCGCTGGACGTCGTGTTGCTTTCTTCAAGAGAGAAGCTGTACTGCAGTCCGTTTCCGGCGTTGCCGGTGTATCGGATCTGCGGAACACGCGCGAAGGTGATGCCAACCGGGCCGTTGAACTCGACCGAGGTCGGGTAATGGCTGAGCGGCATGAAGTTGGTCCAGGTCTGGCCGATGGTCCAGTTGTCTCCGATTTGAATGTTGGCGTGACGCAAGCGCAGATCGGCGCGGCCACCAGAGGCAAACAGGTCAAGCTCCAGCTGGGCCTTCAACTCGCCGATGTCAGTCTGGGTGCTGGTGCGCAGGCCAAAGCGGGACTGTCGGACCGTGGCGCCGAACTGCCCGTCCGTGGCGTTGCCGGGTTCCCCGATGGCGTTCACGAAGGCTGTATCGCCCTGAACGAAGTCGAAATCATAGAAGAAATCGGACTTGATGTAGCCGTAGAAGTCCAGCGTCGTGCCACCGATGCGAAAGTCGCCGGGACCGCTGTTGGCGGCTTTCTGAGCCTCCAGCGCGTCAACCCTGGCGCGCAGGGCGTCCAGTTCGTCCTGGGTGCTGCTGTCCGCCCAGGCCAGCCCGGTCGACCCGAGCAGCGCGGCCAGCGCCAAGCCCGCGGTATGTCTTCGGTTTTGTTGCATGTTGGTGTTCCTCCTCTTTCCGAAAGTGCTGCCGACGCTTTCACCGCAGGAAGAAGAGTTGAAATGACTTCGCTGAGAGGCCGCGTGAGAAAAAACTGCCCGAAATGTTACAATTTTGGGGTCGATTTTCACGCGGATGAGAGCGGCTGTAACAACGTCATGAAATTGTTGCATACGTTTTCGTGTGAGACCGCCCCCCGTTCACGGACGGTTCTGGCTGTGCCGGGATGGCAGGATATTGCCGTTCACGCCCAATTGAGCGGCAAGTGTCCGCCGCGTGATCCGCAGGACCCGAAAACCGGGCCGCAGATCGGCGCGATTTCGCTTTCGATTCCGCAAAAGGGGCAGAATTCGGCCCAAGATCGCCGGGCGCAATCCAAAGGCTTGGATCATTCCGCAAGCTGCGCAAACGTGGTTAACGAGGGTTACAGCAATCCCTTGGTCGCACCTGCCGGCCATCCATTCCGAACCCTATGCCTCTGTGGGCAGGCGCGTGGCTTTGGCCGCGACCTGCTCACTTTTTTCATTGAAAGCAATGGGTTGCTGGATCGGCGGGATTTTGCGAATTTCGCAGCATCGGACGGATCCGACTTGATTGTCCCCCCCACTCCGGGCTTCTGGAAGGCATCGAGCCAAACCAGAAGAAAAGGATGGACAGGATGGGACTGCGAGGAATGTTCGTTTGCTTCGGCCTTTGTGCCGGGCTTGCAGCTTGTGGGGACACGACCGGCGAACAGGCGCTTTATGGCGCGGGCGCAGGGGTCGCGGGATCCGCGCTGCTGGACGGAAACCTTGTTGCAGGCGCGGCGCTCGGCGCTGCGGCCAACGTCATCTATTGCACCGAAAACCCCGGGAAGTGCTGACGCACGTCCGGGTAACGGTTCACTGATCTCCCGCTCCGGATCCGGAGCGGCTCGCTACAAGCGCAACACCGTGCGGACCCCTTGGGGTGCGCGCGGTGCTTTGCGTGTTCAAACACCAAACCAAAGGACTGCTAATGTTTGACAAGATCCTGATTGCAAACCGAGGCGAGATTGCCTGCCGCGTCATCAAGACCGCGCGGAAGATGGGCATCAAGACCGTCGCTATCTATTCTGACGCGGACAAGCAGGCGCTGCATGTGGCCATGGCTGATGAAGCCGTGCATATCGGCCCGCCGCCTGCCAACCAGTCCTATATTGTCATCGACAAAGTGATGGACGCGATCCGCCAAACCGGCGCGCAGGCCGTGCATCCGGGCTATGGTTTCCTGTCGGAAAACTCCAAATTCGCAGAGGCGCTGGAAGCCGAAGGCGTTGCCTTCGTTGGCCCCCCGAAAGGCGCAATCGAGGCGATGGGTGACAAGATCACCTCGAAGAAGATCGCACAGGAAGCCGGTGTTTCCACTGTTCCCGGCTACATGGGGCTGATCGAAGACGCGGATGAAGCGGTGAAGATCTCGAACGAGATCGGCTATCCGGTGATGATCAAGGCCTCCGCCGGTGGCGGCGGCAAAGGTATGCGGATCGCCTGGAATGACGAAGAAGCCCGCGAAGGTTTCCAGTCCTCCAAGAACGAAGCTGCCAACAGCTTTGGCGATGACCGGATCTTCATCGAGAAGTTCGTGACCCAGCCGCGCCACATCGAGATCCAGGTCCTGTGCGACGCGCATGGCAACGGCATCTACCTGAACGAGCGCGAGTGCTCGATCCAGCGCCGGAACCAGAAGGTTGTGGAAGAAGCACCGTCGCCCTTCCTGGACGAAGCCACCCGCAAAGCGATGGGCGAACAGTCGGTCGCGCTGGCCAAGGCCGTGGGCTATGCCTCTGCCGGTACCGTGGAATTCATCGTCGACGGCGACAAGAACTTCTACTTCCTGGAAATGAACACCCGCCTGCAGGTGGAACACCCCGTGACCGAGCTGATCACCGGTGTTGACCTGGTGGAACAGATGATCCGCGTCGCCAATGGCGAAGAGCTGACCATCAAGCAGGAAGACGTTCAGATCAACGGCTGGGCAATTGAAAACCGTCTGTATGCGGAAGACCCCTATCGCAACTTCCTGCCCTCGATCGGTCGCCTGACCCGCTATCGTCCCCCGGCAGAAGTGGCCGCAGGCCTGATGGCTGAAAACGGCACCTGGCATGGTGACGCGCCGACCGGCGAAACCGGCGTCCGCAATGACACCGGCGTCTACGAGGGCGGCGAGATTTCCATGTACTACGACCCGATGATCGCCAAGCTCTGCACCTGGGGTCAGACCCGGGATGAGGCGATCGAAGCCATGCGCGTCGCGCTGGACAGCTTCGAAGTCGAAGGCATCGGTCACAACCTGCCCTTCGTGGCAGCGGTGATGGATCACCCCAAGTTCATCTCGGGCGACATGACCACCGCCTTCATCGCCGAGGAATATCCCGATGGGTTCGAAGGTGTGGAACTGCCCGAAGCCACCCTGCGTCGCATCGCGGCCTCGACCGCGGCCATGCACCGGGTTGCCGAAATCCGCCGCACCCGCGTGTCCGGCCGGCTGGACAACCACGAGCGCAAGGTCGGCAGCGACTGGGTCGTGACCCTGCAGGGACAGCGCTTTGACGTGTCCATCGATGCCGACCGCGACGGATCCAGCGTGACCTTCGCGGATGGCGAGACCCTGCGCGTGACCTCTGACTGGACCCCCGGTGATCAGCTGGCAACCCTGTCGGTGAACGACAGCCCGCTGGTTCTGAAGGTTGGCAAGATCTCTGGCGGTTTTCGCATTCGCAACCGTGGCGCCGACCTGAAGGTGCATGTGCGGACCCCGCGTCAGGCGGAACTGGCCGATCTGATGCCCGAGAAGCTGCCGCCGGATACCTCCAAGATGCTGCTCTGCCCGATGCCGGGTCTGATCGTCAAAGTCGATGTCGAAGTCGGCGATGAGGTCCAGGAAGGCCAGGCGCTCTGCACTGTCGAGGCGATGAAGATGGAAAACATCCTGCGCGCCGAGAAGAAGGGCGTCGTGTCCAAGATCAACGCGGCCGCAGGCGACAGCCTGGCCGTCGATGATGTGATCATGGAGTTCGAATAAGCTTCATGCTCCTTGCACGGTCATATCCTGCCGCAGCCCGAACCGGGCTGGCAGCGCTGGTCCTGACGGGGCTGGCGGGCTGTGCAATGGACAAGGAAACCAAGGTGCGCGCCCGGCTCGGCAACTGGCTGGAACTGGGCGTCACCACCTATTTCAAATCGACCAACACCTGTACCGCAGCGCTGTTTGACGGCAGGTTTGGGCCTGGCATGTCCATGGTGCAGACGGTGCAATCCGTCCAACAGGGCATGGTTCTGTTGGCGCATGACATCCCGGTCCGTTTCGACATCGAAGGGCAAACCCCCTCAGCCGTGCTGCAGGCGATCAAGCGCGTGGACACTCCACGTGGGCGCACTCTGCTGGCCTCCGAAGCTGCCGGACACAGCTGTATGGAAGCCGATCTGAAGCAGGCCTATGCCCGGCTCAGCCAGTCCCGGAATGCGGTTCTGATCATCGATCCCGCGGAAAACGGGGTTGTCGTCAAGGATCGCCAGAACCAGCAGGTGTTTTTCATGCGGGGGGCGCTGTGATGGCTCAGCTGCCGCGCCGTTCCTCCACTTCGCGCAGGCGCGAGGGGAATTTGTCGATCGATCGGGTGATCTCTCGCACGCTCCACGGGTGGGGTTTGCGCAGCTTCACGCCGCCGTCCTTGCCGATGATGACCAGCATGAAGCCGCGTGGCCGCAGCTTCTTGCGTAGCGCCGATCGTGCCTTCGGGTCAGTGTCGGTCAACACAATCACATCGCGTTCCGCCAGCATGTGCTGGTCTTCGGACAGGCGCTCCATCTGCTCTTGGAAGCGGGGATCGGCCGCGTTGTCCGCAAAGATCACAACGGGGCGATTTGTCCATAAAAATTCGCTCAAATCTGAATCAGCGGCAGGCCGCACGATCAGCGTGGCGGTTTCAGAAACGGGCTCTTCCGCCATCAGGGTCGCGGGACGAAAGACTGTCAAAACAAGGGCTAGAAGCGGTCTCATGATCTCTCCTGTTGCCCTGAATATATGGCGTCTTTCAGCGATTGCGACCGCCGATTCAATCGCAGACCCAGAAAATTTTAACGTTAATCGCTTTGAGAGGGAGCAGGCGCAATGATTGCCACATCCCCCTCTTACCGGCCGTGGTCCACGGTCTTGCAACAAAGGATTGCCAAGGCGATGAACGTTCTTCTGCATGTCGGGGCGCACCGCTGCGCCACCACCAGCTTTCAACATTACCTGCGCCAGAACGCGGCTGTTCTGGGGCAGCAGGGCATTGGTTTCTGGGGACCTTTGCGGACCCGCAAGGGGCTGTTCAGTGGCATCCTGAATCCTTCGGTTGGCAACATGGGGGCCGCAAAATCCGCCCGTCGTGCCATGGGGCGGGTGCAGCTGAACCTGATCCACGCGCGTGACAAGGGCGTTCGCACCCTGATTGTCAGCGATGAGAACATGATCGGCTCGGTGCGTCAGAACCTGCGCCTTGGGGAACTCTATTGTGGCATCGGCGAGCGGATGGCCCGGTTCAACCAGGCGTTCGACGGTCGCGCCAGCCAGGTTGTCCTGAGCGTGCGCTCGCTGGATCTGTTCTGGGCCTCGTCCATGGGCTATGCGGTGGCACGGGGCCGACAGGTTCCCAGCCGCGCTGAACTGCGCCGGTTGACCCGGAACACCCGCAGCTGGCGCGACGTGATCACCGATCTGGCCTGCGCCATGCCGGGCGCGCGCATCCGGGTTCTGCCGTTCGAGCACTTTGCCGGCCGTCCGGACAAGCAGCTCAGCCTGATGAGCGACATTCAGACACCCAGCCATTGCAGTTGTGCGTGGCGCAACGCGACGCTGCGTTTGCGGGACCTGAGACAGCGTTTGCCCCAGGCGCAGGCGGCTTTGCTGCCCAGGGGCGAGGGGCGCTGGATGCCCTTTGACCCGGCTCAACGCGCCGAGATGCGCAGTAGATACGAAGACGACATGGCCTGGCTTGCAGCCGGGGCAGACGGTCTGGCCGTGCTGGCCACGGAACCACAAGAACATTGGGCGGGGAGACACCTGCCCAGGACGGAATTGACAAGAGGAAGATCTTATGACGAAGAAAGACGACTGGCGGGCGCTGGCTGAGAAAGAGCTGCGCGGCCGTCCGCTTGACGACCTGACGTGGAACACGCTCGAAGGTATCGACGTCAAGCCGCTGTACACCGAAGAGGATACCAAGGACCTGCCGCACATGGGCACGTTGCCCGGTTTTGGTCCATTCACCCGGGGCGTCAAGGCAACCATGTATGCCGGTCGCCCCTGGACCATTCGCCAATATGCAGGTTTTTCCACCGCCGAAGAATCCAACGCATTCTATCGCCGCAACCTGGCCGCAGGTCAGCAGGGTGTGTCGGTCGCCTTCGACCTGGCCACACACCGTGGTTATGACAGTGACCACCCCCGCGTGGTTGGTGACGTCGGCAAGGCCGGTGTCGCCATCGACAGTGTCGAGGACATGAAAGTCCTGTTTGACGGCATCCCGCTGGACAAGGTCTCGGTCTCGATGACCATGAACGGCGCGGTGATCCCGGTTCTGGCGTCTTTCATCGTTGCAGGCGAAGAGCAAGGCCACGACAAATCGGTTCTGGCTGGCACCATTCAGAATGACATTCTGAAAGAATTCATGGTCCGCAACACCTATATCTATCCGCCCGCACCGTCGATGCGGATCATTTCGGACATCATTGAATACACGTCGAACGAGATGCCGAAATTCAACTCAATCTCGATCTCCGGCTACCACATGCAGGAAGCCGGCGCGAACCTGGTGCAGGAGCTGGCCTATACCATCGCGGACGGGCGCGAATACGTGCGTGCGGCGATCAACGCCGGCATGGACGTGGACAAGTTTGCAGGTCGCCTGTCGTTCTTCTTTGCCATCGGCATGAACTTCTTCATGGAGATCGCGAAGCTGCGCGCGGCCCGTACCCTGTGGCACCGCGTCATGACCGAATTCGGCGCCAAATCCGAACGGTCGAAAATGCTGCGCACCCACTGCCAGACCTCGGGTGTGTCGCTGCAGGAGCAGGATCCCTATAACAACGTGATCCGCACCGCGTACGAGGCGATGTCGGCCGTGCTGGGCGGCACCCAGTCGCTGCACACCAACGCGCTGGACGAAGCGATTGCGCTGCCCACCGATTTCTCGGCCCGCATTGCGCGGAACACTCAGCTGGTGCTGCAGGAAGAAACCGGTGTCACCAATGTGGTCGATCCGCTGGCGGGATCCTACTACATCGAAAGCCTGACGGCTGAGCTGGTGGACAAGGCCTGGGCCCTGATGGAAGAGGTCGAGGAGATGGGCGGCATGACCAAGGCGGTCGAATCCGGCATGCCCAAGCTGCGCATCGAGGAAAGCGCCGCACGCCGCCAGGCGATGATCGACCGGGGTGACGAAGTTGTTGTCGGCGTCAACAAGTACCGCAAGGACAAGGAAGACCCGATCGACATTCTGGACGTGGACAACCACGCGGTGCGCGACAGCCAGATCGCGCGTCTGAACCAGATGCGTGCCGACCGGGATGAGGCCGCCTGCCAGGCTGCCCTGGAAGAACTGAGCCGTCGTGCCAAGGAAGGTGGAAACCTCCTGGAAGCCGCCGTCGAAGCCGCCCGCGCACGGGCTTCTGTTGGAGAGATCAGCATGGCTATGGAGAAAGAATTCGGCCGTCACCGTGCCGAGGTGAAGACGCTGGCCGGTGTCTATGGCGCGGCCTATGAGGGTGATGAAGGCTTTGCCGCGATCCAGAAGTCGATCGACGAATTCGCCGAGGAAGAAGGTCGCCGTCCGCGTCTGCTGGTGGTGAAGATGGGGCAGGACGGTCACGACCGCGGCGCCAAGGTGATCGCGACGGCCTTTGCCGATATCGGCTTTGACGTCGATGTGGGCCCGCTGTTCCAGACCCCGGAAGAAGCCGCGCAGGACGCCATCGACAACGACGTGCATGTTGTCGGCATCTCGTCCCAGGCGGCAGGCCACAAGACGCTGGCCCCGCAGCTGGTTGAGGCGCTGAAGGCCGAAGGTGCAGGCGATATCCTCGTGATCTGCGGCGGTGTCATTCCGCAGCAGGACTATGACTATCTGTATTCCAAGGGCGTGAAGGCCATCTTCGGTCCGGGCACCAACATTCCGGAAGCCGCCCAGGACATCCTGCGCCTGATCCGCGAAGCCCGCGGCTGATCGGGGCTGGGTTCCGCCCGTTCGCCCCTGAAACCATCCACCGGATCGTTGCCAGGACGAGGCGCACCTCGGAGTATTTGGAACGAGAAGAAGCAGGGGCGTTTGTCCCTGCTTTTTTCGTTGTGCCTGCGTTGCGGACCGTTAGTCTGACGGTAACGGGGGGACATGTCATGGAACTCGATCATCTGGCAGTGGCGGGCGAGACGCTGCAAGCGGCGGTGGAACATGTTGAGGCCGCGCTGGGGGTGCCGATGCAGCCCGGCGGGCGTCATGTGGTCTTTGGGACCCACAACCAGCTGCTGGGGTTGGCAGATGGCCTTTATCTGGAGGCGATTGCGGCCGACCCCGGGGCGCTTCCGGAACGGCAGCCGCGCTGGTTTGATCTGGACCGGTTTTCGGGGACGCCGCGCATCAGCAACTGGATCTGCCGCTGTGACGACCTGGCCGGAGCGTTGCGGGATCTGCCCGGAGGGGCAGGGCAGCCCGTGTCGCTGACGCGTGGGGATCTGCGCTGGCAGATGGCGGTGCCCGAGGATGGCATTTTGCCATATGACAACTGTTTTCCAGCTTTAATTCAATGGCATAGCCCGCATCCGGCGCCCTTGTTGACGCAGCAGGGCTGTGTTCTGCGGCGGATCACGATCCGGCATCCGCAGGCAGAAGAGCTGCAACGACTGCTGCTGCTTCAGGATGATCGGGTTGCGTTTGAGGTTGGCGCTGCCGGGTTTGAAGCGGAGTTTGACACGCCGCATGGGCGGCGCATTTTGCGATGATCATCCGGCAGGCGACCCCGCGGGATGCCGATGCGATCTGTGTCCTGCAGAACGCCATCATCCGCGACAGCCTGATCACCTTTACCACCGTCGAAAAATCCCCGGACGACGTTGCGGGGCTGATCGCGGGCGGTGCGCCGTATCTGGTGGCCGAAGACCAGGCGGGGCTGCTGGGCTTTGCCAGCTGGGGCGCATTCCGCGCGGGCCCGGGCTATGCCCATACCGCGGAGCATTCGATCTATCTGACCGAGGGCGCACAGGGGCGCGGTGTCGGGCGTGCGCTGCTGGCGGCGCTGGAGGAGGAGGCCGTCAAAGCGGGCATTCACGTGCTGGTGGCGGGCATCAGCGGCGTCAATCAGGGGGCCATCCGGTTTCATGAGCGGGTGGGATATACCGAGGTTGGGCGGCTGCCGGAAACCGGGTACAAGGCCGGGCGGTGGCTGGATCTTGTGCTGATGCAGAAAATTCTGCGTGTGCGAACCGGAACAGGCCCTGACTCTGTGGTTTCAACCGGATAAGGTGGCCCCATGTCGCTCTGGACCCGGATATCCGATGCGCTGGCCGCGCTTGCCAGTGGGGAAAGCCTGACCGAGGTTTTCGACCGCCTGCGCACCCCGCCCGAACGCAGCGTGGCCTTTGCCATCGCGGTGATCGCGCTGGGCGCGAAGATGGCCAAGGCAGACGGGCAGGTCACCCGGGATGAGGTTGTTGCCTTTCGCGAAGTCTTTCAGATCGCGCAAAAGGATGAAGCCGGAGCTGCGCGGGTGTTCGATATGGCCCGGACCGACGTGGCCGGCTATCAGGAATATGCCCGCAAGATCGCCGGCATGTTCGACAAGGATTCCGGCGCGCTCTGCGATCTGATGGAAGGGCTGTTCCACATCGCGATGGCGGACGGGTTTTACCATCCGGGGGAAAATGAATTCCTTGAGGAAGTGGCACGGATCTTCGGTCAGACCGATGCCCAGTTCAAAGCCCTTCGCGCCCGTTTCGTGCCGGATGCGCCCAAGGACCCCTATACGGTTCTGGGGGTGGATCCCGGTCTGCCACTGAAGGAGATCCGCAAAGTCTGGCGTCAGCTGGTCCGCGAAACACATCCCGACGCAATGATCGCCCGCGGTGTGCCGGAAGAGGCGATCAGGCTGGCCGAGAAAAAGATGATCGACATCAACCGGGCCTGGGACGAGATCAACGGAGCGCGGGCGGCCTGACATGCGTTTGGCGACCTACAACGTGGAATGGTTCGCCAATTTGTTTGATCAGGAGGATCGGCTGTTGGAGGACGACGGCTGGTCCGGGCGTCAGGATGTGACCCGGCGCCAGCAGATTGCGGCACTTGGGGCCGTGTTCCGCCGCCTGGATGCGGACGCGATCATGGTGGTTGAGGCGCCCAATACCGGAAAGCAGCAGAACTCCGTCAGAGCCCTGGAGCATTTCGCCCAGCACTTTGAACTTCGAACACGTCGGGCGGTCACCGGGTTCACCAACGACACGCAGCAGGAAATCGCGCTGCTCTATGATCCTGATGTTCTGGAGGCCGTGCATGATCCACAGGGTCCGGCAACGGGCGAGGGCGGGGCGGGCGTGCCGCGATTTGACGGCGTCTACCGGATTGATCTGGATATCGACGCGACCGAAGACAAGGTGGTCTTCTCCAAACCACCGCTGGAGCTGTCTGTTGTCACCCATAGTGGTCAGGCCTTGCGGCTGATCGGTGTTCACCTGAAATCCAAGGCTCCGCATGGGGCGCGCACGCGCGATGCGCAGATCCGCCGTTCCATCGCGAACCGGCGCAAGCAGCTGGCGCAGGCGATCTGGGTCAGGCGGCGGGTGGATGAGCATCTTCAGCAAGACGAAAGCGTCATTGTTCTGGGTGATCTGAACGATGGTCCGGGGCTTGATGAGTACGAACATCTCTTCGGCCGCTCCTCGGTTGAAATCGTGCAGGGATTGGATCTGACCGATCCGCATGCGCGCAAGCTGACCTCACATCGGGCGGATGTGTTGCCGACAACCGCCCGATTTTTCGATCCGGAAGACAAACGCTTCTTTCAGGCTCTTTTGGATTACATCATGGTGTCCGAGGACCTGATGAACCGGCGTCCGGCCTGGCGGATCTGGCATCCGTTCGATGATGCGGAATGCTGGACAGACCCGGAATTGCGGCAGGCGCTGCTGACGGCGTCGGATCATTTTCCGGTCACATTGGACATAGAGTTTTAGCGTACCTCCACCCGATCAGGGGGTGGTTTGGCGCTCAGGAGTACCTATCTTTTGCCCATGCGTATGTTTGTTTCTGCATCCCTGGTGGCGGTTGCGCTGACCACCCAGACCGCCGCGGCCGAAGACCCCTCTGACGGACGGAGCCTGATGGAGCGTGGCGCCGAACTTTTCCTGGAAGGTCTCCAGCGTGAGATGGCGCCCACCTTGCAGGACCTGTCAGAGTTCGCGGATCAGCTGGGTCCGTCCTTGCGCAGTTTCTGGGTTCAGATGGGGCCCGCGATTTCGGAACTTGCGGACAAGGTTGAGGACTGGTCGGCCTATCACCCGCCGGAAATCCTGCCCAACGGGGATATCATCATCCGCAAGAAGCAGCCGGAGCCTGAACTGCCCGAGACCGAACCAGAGCCGGGGCAGACCGACATCTGAGGATCAAATGGTCCGCTTGACCTCAAATTCTGCGTCCAATGCCTGCGCAAGAGATGACAACCGCGCCTCTGCCACCTCGCCAAACAGCGGGTAGGCCGCAGAAGGCAGGTTGACGGTCAGCCGTTTCTTGCGGGGCTGCCAGACGAGCGAGCCGATCGGGCTGTCCTTGTCGACCATCAGCATCGCGCCAAAGCGCATCGCCTTGCCCAGAACCTCGGCCTCGCGCTGACCCTTTTCGCTGAGCAGGCCATAGAGATTTTCAAAGTTCGTGCCTTCGCGCTTGTTCCGGTAGCGATGCAGCAGGGCCAGACCCAGGAACACACGTTCGGAATGCTTCAGCCCGCCCAGGTTGGCGCGCGTCGCATTGTCGAAGCACACTTCTGCACGATAGTCGGGATGCGCACGCCAGCTTACGTCATGTAGCAGGCAGGTGGCCTTGACCAACCGCTTCTGCGCCAGCGGGCTGGATTTGAACAGCGGTTGCACGAAATCATAGAGCGTCTTGCCGAAGCCCGGCATCCGCGCGTCTTTCTTTTCCGCGAAACGACAGGCTTCGATCAGCGGATCCCGATCGCGCAGCCGTTGCGGCATCTGTTCATAGAGCAACCCTTCGCGGATCCCGTAGCTGGAAATCGCGATGTCCTTGGGTTTGAAGGTCTGCAACAGCCGCGCCAGCACGTCGATGGCGTAGGGCACCAGAGCCATCCGCGATGATGAAACGCCCGACTTGGCCTTGATGTCGGCCAGATCGCCCTTTTCGATGAAGCGAATGGTCTCCTGCA
The DNA here is from genome assembly GCA_022763485.1 of Paracoccaceae bacterium. Lineage (GTDB taxonomy): Bacteria > Pseudomonadota > Alphaproteobacteria > Rhodobacterales > Rhodobacteraceae > Aliisedimentitalea. The sequence goes on from JALEGX010000049.1 coordinate 42,821, forward strand.
CCGAACGTGACGACATCCGGTATTCATGCAGAACTTTCAACGGATAGCCGCGGCGCAGCATGTCGATCCGCGCGATGGCGCGCCATGATCCACCCACCAAAAACAGGCGGTCGGGCTGCGGTCCCATCTGGTCCTGAAGCTCCTTCATGACGTCCTTGATATGGGCCTTGCGGCCCCGCCGTCCGCCGGGAATGTCCCGCAGCTTCAGAGGGCCCAGATTCGAGGTGACACGCTTGCCCACCAGGCCCTCGTTGATTTCGGCCAGTTCCATCGAGGAGCCGCCGATATCGCAGACCAGCCCGTAGGATCCGGGCCACCCCAGCAGCACGCCCTGTGCCGACAGGCGGGCCTCTTCCTGACCATCAATCACCCAGATCTTGAGGCCGGTTTCTTTCAGCACCTCTTCGCAGAATTCAGGCCCGTCGGTGGCATCGCGAACAGCCGCCGTCGCGACAACAGACAGCGGTGGCAGGCCCATACCCTTGGCCAGATGCTGAAAGCGGTTCAGCGCGGCCAGCGCGCGCACGCGCCCATCGGGGTTCAAACGGCCTGTTTCGGACAGGCCGGCGCCCAGGGCGCACATGATTTTTTCGTTGTAGAAATAGGCCGGGGACCGGGCGGCCCCGTCGAAGACCACCAGTCGGACAGAGTTCGACCCGACATCGACAACGCCGACGCGCGACAGGGCGCGCACACCTGGGTCATCAAACAACGGGCGCCCGAACGGCCCCCATTCCGAGGTCGGGCTGTCAGCTGTTACAGTCATGATTTTCCCCAGATATTCCCTTGGGCAGAATGCGATATCGGTTGGCTTGGGTCAATCCGGTGTCGGCCACCGGAGATGGGCCTATTCGTCGCTATCGGGCGCGCCGATCAACCGGATCGCCAAAGATCGGGTCAGGGCGCGGCGCTCGGACAGGGAAACCTTGTCCAGCAGGGCCACCATGCGCGCCGCTGCCGCAAAGGAACGGTCCATGTGATGCACCAGATAGGGAATGACGTCCGGGCGTGGCAGAATCTGCCTGTCGTTGAACAACTTGGCCAGAACCACGGCCAGCAGCGCATCATCCGGCGGCTCAACCGAAACATGCGCCGCCGCCTGCACGCGGCTTTGCAGATCAGGCAGCGACAGGTTCCACAAGTTGGGCGCCACCTGGCCGGTCATCAGCAGGGGATGCCCATTGGCCAGCACCAGATTGTGCAGGTGAAAAAGCGCAGTCTGTCGGTCCGCGTCGGCGGCGATATCCGGGACGTCCTCAACCGCGATGGGACCCGTGCTGAGGTCCGGAATGCGCTCTTCACTCAGGTCGGTGGCCGATACGATCCGCGCGTTCTGCTGGCTGGCCCAGACGTGAACCAGATGGGTTTTGCCGGATCCCTCAGGGCCCGTAAGTGTTAGTTTGCCACCCGGCCAGTTGGGGCTCTGGTCGATCATCGCCACGGCCATCGCATTGGAGCGCGCGACAAAAAAGTCCTCACGCCCCAGCGCCGGTTTCGCGGGGAGGTCAAAGCTTAGTTGTTCAGCCATTACTCAGCGTCCCGATGCCCTTTGCCCTGATACAGGCGGCTATCCAGATATTGTTCCACGATGAAGCGGGCGATGACCCCAAGCGCGGCGGCTACGGGAACGGCCACCAGCATACCGACAAAGCCGAAGAGCGTGCCAAAGACCGACAGGGCCAGGATCAGCCAAACAGGGTGCAATCCAACGGAGTTGCCCACCAGCTTCGGGGTCAGGATGTTGCCCTCGACCACCTGGCCCAGAACGAAGATCCCGGCCACCAGCCCGATGGACACCCAGTCCCCCCAGAACTGGAAAAGCGCCAGGCCGATGGCCAGCGCACCGCCGATCAGCGCGCCCAGATAGGGGATGAAGGTCACAAGCCCCGCGATGAAGCCGATGGCCAAACCAAAGTTCAGCCCAACCAGCATCAGGGCCACTGCATAGTAGGTTCCCAGGATCAAACAGACGGTTCCCATGCCCCGGATGAAAGAGGCAAGGGTCTGATCGATTTCGCGCGCCAATCGACGGATGACCGGCACATGGTCACGCGGCAGCAGCTCATCAATGCGCTCGATCATGCGGTCCCAATCCAGCAACAGATAGACGGATACAACCGGCACGATCACCAGCAGAAGAATAACGTTGATGACCGAGGCCGCGGATCCCAGAACGGTTTCCAGCAGCACAACGCCCTTTGATTTCAGCGTCTCTCCAACGGCGGCCAAAGCTTGATAAATACGGGAGTTTTCGTCCAGCAGCGACGGAAATTGCTCCGCCACGAAGCTGCGCAGATCGCGGAAGAGTTGTGGCAGCACCTGCACAAGGTCGATCAGCTGGTAGATCAGCGTCGGAATGACCGCCAGCAGCATCACCAGAAACAGCAGGATGGCCCCCACGGTGATCACCGCGGTTGCCCCCGGACGGCTGAGGCCGGCCCGTTCCAGCCGGTCTGCGATCGGGTCCACGAAATAGGCAACCGCGCCGCCCAGCACGAAAGGAAGCAGAACATCTCCCAGAAACCAGAGGGCAAGCACGAAAACGGCCGCCGCCACGCCCCAAAATCTAACCTGTTCCCGTCCAGGAAGTGCCATGTCTGCCTCGGCTTGTTGCTTCAGTCTTTCAATGAAGCCTGAGGCGGTCCTTTTCAAGACCGACTGCGCGATTTGATCCGGTCGGTTCCCGTTTCGCGTCGTGCTTGCGCTTCGGTTAAAGAGCGACAACTATAAGGGATAGTTGAGTTTTATGGTTATGGTGTGATGGGTATGCTGGTTGAACCCGAAAGAAACAAAGTTGTTTTCCACACGCTGAGGTCAATTGCCGAGGCGTGTGAAATCGAAGAGGCGTGGACCCTCACGGTTGAGGCGCTGAAGCGCTACGGCTTTGAACGAGTGAATTATGGCCTGACGCGGTCAAAGGTTGGGTCCAATATCGGGGATCCGGGTGACGCACTGTTTCTGAGCACCCATGCAATTGATGCCGTGCGCGCGCATCATGAAAACGGCACCTATCGCCATATGCCCGAGTATCGCTGGGTGATCGAAAACACCGGTGCTTGCTCGTGGGGCTGGATCGAGGCAGAGCGTGAGGCCGGTCAGTTGAGCGATGGCGAACTGGCTGCGCTGGAGCAGTTTGCGGCCAAGCGAAAGCGCGCGGGCTATTCCATCAGCTTTCCCGATGGCAACGACCGCTGCAAGGGGGCGATGGGCATGGCTGCCCCGCGTGGCGTCAGCCAGGACATTGTCGATGCGCTGTGGCAGCGCGTCGGAGATGAGGTGCTGGCCCTGTGCAACATGATGCATTTCAGGATTTGCCAGCTGCCCCTGCGGGTTCCGAATGTGGCGCTGACCAGCCGCCAACGCGAAGTGCTGGAATGGCTGGCAGACGGAAAATCCATGCAGGACATCTGCATCCTAACCGGGCTGTCGCTCAGTTCGGTCGAAAAACACCTCAGGAAAGGGCAGGATGCGCTGGGGGTGGAAACAACGGCGCAAGCCGTGGCCAAGGCGTCATTTCTGAACCAGATCTTCATCGGCGAAAACCACGCGAATGCAGCATCCTGACCGGTCTGGGGCACAGGTTCAACATGCGGGTTTCCGCACTGTTTCTCGCACACTGGCTCGGGCATTTTCCGTCTTGTTCGTGAGTGGAGCTTCGGCTCCGGGTTGTCAGCCGTCAATTTCTACGCCGCGGCCAGCAACTTGAACCAACGTGAACGGGCGGGGAACCGCCCGATCGCTCACCCTCTGCGTTGCCCGGACCCCAACCGGCGCGATTGCATCCCAAGGACGGTGTGTTCCCCAAACACACCGTCCGCCTTTGGACCGCGCCCGGCACTCAGAGAGACCAGTCCGACAGATCAGTCATGGTCCGATAGAGGAGCGGACCCGATAAAGAAACACGCCCGTCGTTTCGAACCGCGCAAATCCGCACGCGCAGTAGGCCAAACGCCTACTTGGCGGACAAGCGTGATTGCCTGTCGCCCGGGGATGGCTTAGACCGCTGTGAAACACATGTGATCCAGAGAGACGTCAGATGCGCCTGTCCCGATATTTTCTGCCCGTTCTGAAAGAGAACCCTTCCGAGGCCCAGATTGTCAGCCACCGCTTGATGCTGCGCGCGGGGATGATCAAGCAATCCTCCGCCGGGATCTATTCCTGGTTGCCGCTGGGCTTCAAGGTGCTGAAGAAGATTGAAACCATCGTGCATGACGAGCAGATGCGCGCGGGCCATATCCCGATGCTGATGCCGACGCTGCAATCGGCCGACCTGTGGAAGGAGTCGGGCCGCTATGATGATTATGGTCAGGAAATGCTGCGGATCGAAGACCGCCACGGCCGTGACATGCTGTATGGTCCGACCAATGAAGAGCTGATCACCGATATCTTCCGGGGCCACGTAAGCTCTTACAAGGACCTGCCGCTGACGCTGTATCACATCCAGTGGAAGTTCCGGGATGAGATCCGCCCGCGTTTCGGCGTGATGCGGGGCCGGGAATTCTACATGAAGGACGGCTACAACTTCGACCTGACCAAGGAAGACGCGCTGCACGCCTACAACCGTCACCTGGTCAGCTACCTGCGCACCTATGAGCGTATGGGCCTGCAGGCCATCCCGATGCGCGCCGATGGTGGCCCGATCGGCGGCGATTACACCCATGAATTCCTGGTGCTGGCCGAAACCGGCGAATCCGAGGTCTTCTATGATAGCGCGGTGACCGATCTGACCTTTGGCGATCGTGAGATCGACTATGACAATGTCGAACAGTGCCAGGGCGTGCTGGAGGAGTTCACCTCGAAATACGCGCGCACCGATGAAACCCACGATGAAGCGCTGTTCAACGAAATCCCCGAAGAGCGTCGCCGCTCTGCCCGCGGGATCGAGGTTGGTCAGATCTTCTATTTCGGCACCAAGTATTCGGAAGCGATGAATGCCACCGTGCAGGGCCCCGATGGCAAACCGACCCCGGTTCATATGGGCAGCCACGGCATTGGCGTGTCCCGCCTGCTGGGCGCCATCATCGAAGCCAGCCATGACGACAAGGGCATTATCTGGCCCGAAGGGGTGACCCCGTTCCATTGTGGGATCGTCAACCTGAAGCAGGGCGATGCCGAAGCGGATGCCGCCTGTGAGCAGCTTTACACCGCGCTGACCGCGCTGGGCCTGGAGCCGCTCTATGATGACCGGAACGAGCGCGCCGGCGGCAAGTTCGCCACTATGGACCTGATCGGTCTGCCGTGGCGCATCACCGTTGGTCCGCGCGGCCTGAAAAACGGTGTGGTGGAGCTGACGTCACGCCGCACCGGCGAAAGCGAAGAGCTTGCGCCCGAGGACGCGGTGAAGAAGATCGCCGAGATCTACGCCCAGCACCCCACCAGCCGCGGGTTCTGATCCGGACAGAAAAAGAAATTTGAGGGGGGCTTTGGCCCCCCTTTTTCTTTTCTGCGGCCACCTTGGGGGGCAGAGGCTTGCATAGTTGATTGTTCATCCAGGCTTTGCCATCCTTTGCGGGCAGGGAGGGCAGGATGATCGGGCGGATATTGGGTGTCTCTTTTGGTCTTCTTGGGGCCGCAACCTTTTCACAACTTCCTGAATTCACACAGCAATACACACAGCGCCTTGGCGGCGCGGTGGATGAGCTGGAACAGTTCGTGGCCGAGTTCGACACGGATGCTGCTCAGACCGGCCTGTCACGGGGGGAGGCGCTGAAACAGCTTGCCCAGGCGGGGCAGTTCGGTGCAGCGCGGGCCGAAACGATCACGCAGACAATCGCCCGGCAGGAACGGCTGAGCGCTGACCTGAATGCCCTGCGCAGCGCCGGCCCCTGGCTGCGTGTTGTTCACGCAGGCCGATCGGCGGACGCGGATATCATGCAGGCGACCTATGCAGATTTTCAGCCCGCCGTTCCCTTGACGGCCGAAGGCGCGGGATTTGCTGCGGCCGGTTTTGCGGGTGGGGCCGGGCTGCTTGCGGTGCTGCGGGCCATGATGCGCAGGCTGCGTCGGCGGGGTTTCGCCGGGGCATCGGGTTGACCCAGCTGGGGTGCGTCCGTAGGTTGCCGCAACAACAAAGGCCCGGGCACAGATGGCAGGCACAAAACCTTTTGCAGCACATGAATGGATGATCGCCTGGCGCTATTTGCGCGCCCGCCGTGCCGAAGGCGGTGTCAGCGTGATGACCTGGATCAGCCTGATCGGGATTACCCTGGCGGTGTTTGCGCTGATCGCAACTCTGGCAGTGCGCTCGGGGTTCCGCTCGGAATTCGTGGGCACCATCCTGGGCGCGAACGCCCATGTCACGATCTACAATCAGGGTGAAGTGACCGACCGGGGCAGCATCGACCGGACCATTCGCGACTTTGACGAGATGACCGCCCGCATCCGTGACGTTCCCGGAGTGGTGCGCGCGGCCCCGCTGGTAAAGGGGCAGGTCATGGCCGCGATGCGCAAACGCAATACCGGCGTCGAAGTCTTCGGCATCCGGCCCGAGGATCTGAAAACACTGCCCGGTGTCGCGCAGAGCGAGGACGCGGTGGGGGATATCGACAACTTCGGGGCGGGCATTGCCATCGGCTCGGGCGTTGCGCGCCAGCTGGGCGTCACCGTCGGGGACCGGATCAAGCTGATTTCGCCCAACGGGGTGAAGACCGCCTTTGGCACCAGCCTGCGGGTCAATGCCTATGACGTGGTCTATATCTTCACCGCCGGGCGCTACGATATCGACCGGACGCGGGTCTACATGCCGTTTGGCGAGGCGCAGGCCTTTTTCAATCGGGAAGGGGCGGCGGATGAGATCGAAGTCATGGTGGCCGAGCCGGAAAAAGTGGATCTGCTGACCCTGCCGCTGCTCTATGCGGCGGGTGAGCGGGCGCAGGCCTGGAGCTGGCGGGATGCGTCCGGAGGCTTCCTGCGGGCGCTGGAAGTCGAAGACAACGTGATGTTCATCATCCTGTCCATTCTGGTGCTGATCGCCACGATGAACATCGTTTCCGGGCTGATCATGCTGGTCAAGAACAAGGGCCGGGATATTGGCATTCTGCGCACCATCGGGCTGAGCGAGGGGTCGATCCTGCGGATCTTCTTCATCTGTGGTGCGGCCACCGGGGTTCTGGGGACGTTGCTTGGCGTGGTGCTGGGATGTCTCTTTGCGATCTACATTGATCCCATCTTCAGCTTCGTGAACTTCATCATGGGCGGTGGCGTCTGGGATCCGGCCATTCGCGGCATCTACGCGCTGCCGGCGGAACTGCATCTGGCGGATGTTCTGTCCGCGGTCGGTCTGTCGCTGGGCCTGTCATTCTTTGTCACCCTGTTTCCGGCGCGTCGGGCGGCGCGGATGAACCCTGTAGAGGCGTTGCGCTATGAATGATCTGGCTCTGCGGTTGAATGGAATTCAGAAGTCCTATCGCCGGGGCACCGCAGCCGAGGTTCAGGTTCTGCGCGGCATTGACCTGGAGATCCCAAAGGGGCAGGTCACCGCGTTGGTTGCCCCATCCGGGGCGGGCAAATCCACCCTGCTGCATATTGCCGGACTGCTGGACACGCCCGATCAGGGCAGCGTGTCGATTGCGGGCCAGGACATGCAGGGACGGTCGGATCGCAAACGCACGGCGGTGCGTCGGCAGGACGTGGGATTTGTCTACCAGTTCCACCATCTGTTGCCGGAATTTTCGGCATTGGAGAACGTGGTGCTGCCACAGCTGGCCAATGGCGCTTCGGCACAGGCGGCCCGGGCGCGGGCGCTGGATCTGCTGTCTCAGGTGGGCTTGAAAGATCGGGCTGATCACCGCCCCGCGGCGCTGTCCGGGGGCGAGCAGCAGCGTGTGGCGTTCTGTCGGGCTTTGGCCAATTCGCCCAGCCTGCTGCTGGCCGATGAACCAACCGGCAATCTTGATCCGGAGACATCGGACCGGGTGTTTGCCTCGCTCATGGATCTGGCACGGCAAACCGGGCTGGCGGCGCTTGTGGCGACCCACAACCTGGACCTGGCGGCCCGGATGGATCGGGTGATCCATCTGGAGAACGGCATCTTGTCCTGACCGTGTACGGGCTCAGGCCAGCTGCGTGACCCAGACCCCCAGAGCCATCAGGGTGATCCCGCCCGCGCGTGTCAGCGTGAGCGGAGAGACCTGCGCCCCGAACAGCCCGAAGTGGTCAATGATTGCGGCGCTGATCAGCTGTCCGATCAACACGAAGAACACGGCGTTGCCGACGCCGAAATGGGGCGCGACATGGGTGATCGACAGGACGTAGAACGCCACCAGAAGACCGGCCAGAAACAGATGCTTCGGCGCGCCGGCCAGCTTGGAAAAGCCGCCTGACCCGGTCAGGACCAGCACCAAAAGGGACGCGGCGAAGGCCACGGTAAACAGGACAACCCCCGCCGCCATGGGTGAGCCGATGTATTTCCCCAGTGCGGCGTTGAGCGCCGCCAGAACGGGAATGCCGATCCCGGCGACCAGCATGATCAGAGCATAGTGAAGCATTGGGACCCTTCGAGTTGCGCGTTGACCTGGATCATTGTGAATTCCGGGGACCTCGACAAGTCTGAAATGGGAACGCACGACAGGGATGTGGGGCGACGTCTGAGGGAGATTTGCCAATGGGGCGAAAAATACTGGACCTACTGCCAGTACTGGTGGTTTGCGCGCTGCCTGCCTGTGCTGATGAACAGGCGGATGTGAAGGAAGGGGAGGCGCTCTACCGGACCCATTGCGCCACCTGTCACGGGATCGAGGCGACGGGCCATGGCCCGATGGCCGGGGTTCTGGTCATCAAGCCCACGGACCTGAGCGCGCTGGCCCGCGACAATGGCGGCAACCTGCCGGTGGAGCGGGTGGTCCGGCGCATCGACGGGCGGGATCCACTGGTCAGCCACGGCAGCCCGATGCCGGTCTATGGGCATTTTTTCGAAGGGCGGCAATCGGCGACCAAGACGAAATCGGGTCAGCCGATTCTGGCCAGCAAGCCGATCATCGACCTGATCGCCTATATCGAAACGCTGCAGGCGGACTGAGCTTCCGCCTAGCTGCAGATGCCGCCCAGTTCGGCGTCCTTCCAGGGCAGATAGACATCCTGCTCACGCTCATCAGGCAGCGGCGACAGCGGCATTTCCGCAGCAATCATCGTGTGCAAACGCTGCGTGCGCTCTGCCTTGGGGGCCAGGGCGCGGCAGCAGACGTATTCTTCGACGATCGCGCCCTGCTGTTCAAAACCGAAATCCAGAAACTGCGGTGCTTCATTCAGGTCAAAGAGATAGGGATCGTCCGAGGCGCCGTGCTCGGCGGCTGCGCGCAGCGGGTGATAGCCCGTCCGGTCGCGGTTTTGCCATTGCCAGACATGGGTCATCTCATGGGCCAGCAGCATGGCCTCAACCAGATACAGGCGATCAGGGTAGGCGGGCATATAGTCTTCGGCATACCAGTTTTTGGAAAAGAAGACCCGGTTGAAGAGGGCCACCGCAGCGGGAGAGGCCGTGACGATTTCTTCCTTCACCGGGGGCAGGATCCGTTCGCGGCAGGTGACGCGCGGCCGGGCCTTGCGTTTGAAGGTGAAACTGCCGACCGGGGCGCCCCGCACAAGGCGCACCTTGGACACATCCAGTTCTGCGCCATGGAAGTTGCTCAGAAACTTCTTTTCCGGTGCTGTCAGCGGGCGACCACAAGACAGCAACACCAAGAGCATGAATGAAAGCAGGACCAGCGGTTTCATCGGCGCATTTGTCCCTGGGGCATCAGCAAACGGACCATCAGAGGCTGCGGGCCAGGATCTGGCTGATCTGGGTCAGCGGTCTGCCGGATTGCTCCATCCAGGTATTGAAGGCCGCCTGAACGGCCGCCATCGCCCGTTTGGAGCTGGGTTGTTTGTCCACCACGCCTTCCGCGATCAGGCGCGCGGTCACGTCCCGCGACAGGATGAAAGCATCCCGCCCGGCAAAGCGCATCGCATATTGTCCGGTCATCGCCCCCAGCCGGGAGCCGCGCTTCTTCAGCATGTCCAGCAGGCCCACGTAATCGGTTGACGGCCAGCCGCCCAGCGTTTTGCCCACGCCCCCCTCGGCGCGAAGCTCCAGCAGGAAGGCGGCGTTGTCACGCACTGTGGCGATCTTGGTTCCGTTGCGCACAATCCGCGTGTCGGTCAGCAGGGCGTCGAATTTTTCGTCATCCATGAAGGCGCAGCGGCCAAGGTCGAACCCGTCAAAGGCGGCCTCAAAGCCATCCCATTTGTTTTCGATGACTTTCCAGTTGAACCCGGCCTGAAAGATGCACTTGGTGATCGTCGCCAGCCAGAAGGCGTCTGGCAGGGCTTCCAGGTCCGACTGCGGTTTGGGCTGGCTCAGCAGGTTTTCCAGCGCCTCCGCACCGCCGTGGCGGTCAGCTGCGATCTGGAAGAGGTCATCGAAGTGTCGCATCGGCGTATCGGGCTCCGCGGACGTGGGAAGGGGGATCAGGGCGCAAAGAAGGTGGCGGTGGCCGTGGCGACCAACTTGCCCGAGTTTTCCTCGGACATCTCCGCCCGTGCAAAAACCAGCGCCTTGCCTGCGCGCACCACATTGGCGCGGCACAGAATGGCCGAGCCTACGCCGGGGCGCAGAAACTGTGTGTGCAGATCGGTGGTCGCAAAAGGCTTGAACACGCCCGCATGGGCAACGGCAGACAGCACCATGGTCGTGTCCGCCAGTGCCGCCAGGGCCTGTCCGGATACGATGCCGCCCACGCGGGCCAGCTTGTCCGTCAATGGCATCCGGACCAGCACGTGATCGGGGCTGGCTTCCATGACTTCGGGATCAAGCGCGCGCACCCAATCGGCAAAATTTTCCTGCAACAACCTGTCCAGATCCTGTGGCGTCATCGGTGGCTCTTCCTCAGCATATTTGCCCCAGACTAACCATCCAGAGCGCTGCGCAGCAACGGCAATTGATCGCGCTCCGACGCCATGCGGGCAAATCGCGACATCGGCAATGTCGCGGACATGCGCGAACGCCGGAAAACCGGTGGCAGATTTGTATCAATAACAGCACAGGGAGCGAACACATGGCCACCACGGATCACGGCCTGAACGGCCTTCAGGCCCATGATTCCCGCCCTGTTGTGGGCATCGCCTTTCTGCTGCTGGCGACCACTCTGTTTCCCATTCAGGACGTCATCATCAAAAGCCTGAGCGGCGGCTACGCGGTGCATCAGATCGTGTTCTGGCGGGGGATCTTCGCACTGCCCATCGTGGCGATCTTTGCCTGGTTCGAGGGCACGCTCTGGCCGCTCAAGCTGGGTTCGATTCCGTTGCAGCTGTGCCGGGCGATTGCCGGGTTCTCCTCATATCTGGTCTACTACATGGCGCTGGCGGCCATCGGGTTGGCGGAAACCGCGGCCATCACGTTTTCCACCCCCATCTTCGTCACCGTCTTCGCGATGATGTTCCTGGGCGAAAAGATCGGCGTATTCCGATGGTGCGCCATCGTCCTAGGCCTGCTGGGCGTGGTTGTCATCGTGCAGCCGGGGGCGGGCGTGTTCGAACCGGCGGCGGCCCTGGCGCTGCTGGCCGCGGTCGCTTACGCCATTTCGATCATTCTGACCCGCAAGCTTGGTCACCGTACAAATGGCGGGTCGATGACGCTGTTTACGGTGACGGTTTTTGTGATCTGCGGGGCTGTTCTTGGGGCGATCTTCTCAAATATCGATGCCGTGTCACCGCATCCCAGCGTCGCTTTCCTGTACCGAGGGTGGATCTGGCCAGAGCCACGGGACTGGCTGCTGCTGGCAACGCTGGGGGGCATTTCCGGGGTCGGGTTCTTTGCGCTCAGCCAGGCCTATCGCCTGGCCGAAGCCAGCGTTGTGACGCCGTTCGAATACACCTATCTGCCCTGGGCGGTTCTGTGGGGGTACATGATCTTTGGTGCGCTGCCGGATCCGACAACATGGATCGGCCTGGTGCTGATCGTGGGGGCCGGTCTGCTGATCGTATTCCGGGAAACGGTGCTGAACCGGCGCATTGTGCGGCGCAAGGGCCTGGGCGTATTGCGCCAGCGCTAACGCAGTTCGACCAGCGACTTTCCAAGCCGAAACGGCGCGGCAAAGCTGACCAGACACAGGGCAATGATCTGCAGGACCAGAATATGGGCGTTGTCCTGCAGAAACTCCCACTCATCTTTCAACGTCTGCACCTGCTGGATCAGATCGTCATACCCGCGCGCCAAAATCAGATAATCACCGGCGATTGCCGGAACCTTGCGGCGCAGGTTATCGATGGCGCCCTGGGTCTTTTCGTCCAACGAGGTGAAGATCAGGAAGGGCTCCGGATCAAAGTCATTGGCGGTGGAGATCATCCGGTCCATCTTGTCTTCTGAACGGGTCAGCAGGAAGGACAAGCCCTTGAGCGGGGCGACCTCGCGCGTCACCGCGATGAACAGAGGCAACTGGGCGTTGCCAGCGGTGGAAGCAGACAGAAACTCCACCTTTTCGCACAGGATCGCGATGTCGGAATCATAGGCGGGATCGCAGAAGCGTAAACGGAAGCGCGCGGCGTCGCGATCAAACGCCTTGGTCGCGGCAAAGGCGATGTCGATCTGCCGGTCGATGCGGGAACTGTCGGCGGCATAGATGCCGGCGACCACCGCAACGATGGCGCCTATGCCGCCCAGCACGACCCAGACAAGGTCGGCCACCTTCCAGGCACGATGCCCCGCCGGTTTCCTGAACAGAAAGGCGGTCCCGCAGGCCCCCGCCAGAAAGAAGGAGACCAGGAGCAGCAGCTGGTTTTCCGAAATGAAGCTCATGCGCAAGTTTTGCCAGCGCAAGGCGGGTTGGGCAAGCAGCCTCACACGCCTGTGTATTTGGCCTGGTCAAATGGCGGTATCTGTCCCCGGCTCTGGATTGACTGCAAACCGTCAGCCGAACGGGACGTGTTGTCGGTTCGCGCTTCCTGCTGGTCCTCCACCCGCGGGGAGGCACGCCTTCGCCCGACCGGGACAAGAACTGAGAAGGGCGCCCGATTGGACGCCCTTTGTGATGTGTGTCCTGACCGTCAAACGCCCGGTTCAGAGCTCCCAGATACTAACCTGCCCGTCGTCGAAGACGAAGTATTCGACGTTGATCAGGCTGTCGGTGCCATCTGTGCCGACCGCGGTGGCGGTGGTGCTGCCGGTGCGGGTCAGCGTGGTATCGGCCATATTGCCATTGAACACCGCGTAGTCCGACCCTGCGCCGCCGTCGATCGTATCATTGCCTGCGGCGCCCTTCAGGCGATCGATCCCGCCGTAGCCGAACAGCATGTCATCGCCCCAATAGCCGTTCAGCTGGTTGCGGCCCTCGTTGCCGGTCAAGCTGTCGCCGAAGCGGGTGCCGATCAGGTTCTCTATCCCGAAGTAGAGATCGCGCGCTGCGTCCCCTGCCGTGCCACGCCCTGACTCCTCGCCGTCGATCATCCGGCCGTTGCGCAGGCTGGCCGTCACGCCCTCGGCCGAGCGGAAATAGGTCACCGTATCGATGCCCGCACCGCCGAAATAGCGCTCGCGCCCGCCGGCGGAGCCGACGAACCAATCATAGCCGCCCAGGCCGCGGAAATCATTCTCTTCCCCGTCGCCCCAGAAGATGTCCTGGTGGCTCGACCCGGTGATCCGCTCGATCGAGACATATTCGTGCCCGGCCGCCAGCCCGCGGTTGTTGGCCAGGTTGTTCA
>JALEGX010000050.1 GCA_022763485.1 Paracoccaceae bacterium
ATCCGTGCCCGACAGGATCAGGATGGGGGTATCGACCCGCGCCAGACGTAATTGGCGCAGCACCTCATGCCCGTTCATATCCGGCAGATTCAGGTCCAGTAGGATGAGGTCATAGTCATACAACTTGGCCAGATCGATGCCTTCTTCGCCCAAGTCCGTGGAATAAACATTCAAGTTTGCATGCGTCAGCATCAATTCAATGCTTTTTGCCGTTGTCGGATCGTCTTCCACCAAAAGAATTCGCATGGGTTTGATCTCCGCCCAATAATTTCCCTTTAACAGTATTAACCGTGAACAATAATAGTTAATCCACCGTTACGAAATTGAGCATATCACAATTCAATTTAAAGTTGTCTGTATTTTTTCAGCGCAGTCGATTTTAGCGCTTCTTCGCCGTGATCGGCAATTGCCTTGACCCAGCTTTGAAATTCCTCATCGCTCAATCCATAGGTCTTGGCCGCCTCACTTTGCGTGATCAGGCCATAGACCACCCCCCGGACCACCGCCGCCTTGCGCGATGCCACCCAGCGGGTTGTATTCGCGGGGGGCAGATCCGCACGGGTCATGCGGGTTCCATCCGGAAGGGTCACGGCACGCGGGCCTTCTACTTTTTTCAGGAACATGGCGACTCCTCCAGTTCAAGCTGCCACCAAGCTGAACAGCTGCCCTTTAACGACTGGTGAAGCTGCCCCTTGAGAGTCTGTAGGATTTTCCTATATTCTGCGCGGCCTACACCGATCCAAGGAGACGCCACCATGGCGCTGGACTCTGACACCAACCTGAACTCTCTCGGCTTTGCCAAACCGCCCTCGGAAACGCGGGTGGTGGTTGCCATGTCCGGCGGGGTCGACAGCTCTGTTGTCGCCGCCTATCTGGCCGACCAGGGCTATGACGTGGTGGGTGTGACATTGCAGCTGTATGATCATGGGGCTGCACTGGCCAAGAAGGGCGCCTGCTGTGCCGGGATCGACATCCACGATGCCCGCCGCGTGGCCGAAGAGCGCGGCTTTCCGCACTACGTTCTGGACTATGAGAACATCTTCAAGGATGCGGTGATCGACGAATTCGCCGAAAGCTATCTGGCGGGTGCCACGCCGGTGCCCTGCATCCGCTGCAACGAACGGGTGAAGTTCAAGGACCTGCTGGAGACCGCCAAGGACCTTGAGGCCGATTGCATGGCCACAGGCCACTATATTCAGCGCAAAATGGGCCCAAATGGCCCGGAACTGCACAGCGCCGAGGATGCCAACCGCGATCAGTCCTACTTCCTGTTCTCTACCACACCCGAGCAGCTGGACTTCCTGCGGTTCCCGCTGGGCCATCTGCCGTCCAAGGATGCGACCCGTGAAATGGCGGCCCAATACGGGCTGGCCGTCGCGGATAAACCCGACAGCCAGGACATCTGTTTCGTGCCGGACGGAAACTATGCCAGCGTGATCGAGAAACTGCGCCCCGGCGCCGCCGAACCGGGGGAGATCGTTCACGCCGACGGCCGGGTTCTGGGTCAGCACAAGGGGGTCATCCACTATACCATCGGCCAGCGCCGTGGTCTGGGCATTGGTGGCCTGAGCGAGCCGCTTTATGTGGTCAAGCTGGATGTGGACAAGAAACAGGTTGTCGTAGGCCCGAAAGAGCTGCTGGCGACTCGGGTTGTGCCGGTGCGGGAAATCAACTGGCTGGGCGATGAACCCTTCACCAGCCGAAAGGAATGGCACCTGTCGGTCAAGGTCCGCTCGACCCGCCCGCCGCGCGAAGCGATCATTCGTCCGCTGTCGGACACTACGGCCGAAGTTGAACTGCTGACCCCGGAAGAAGGCATTTCCCCCGGTCAAGCCTGTGTGTTCTATGATACCGACAGCAGCCGCATCTTTGGTGGTGGCTGGATCTGGCGCGGCGCCTGAGGGGCACCCACCACCGCATCAGCGACAGGTCATCACGGCCATCGTGGTATTTTCGCCAGCCTTCCGGCTGGCCTCATACCGTTTGTCCGATCCGATCATTTCGATCGAGGTGCTGCCGCCGCCAATGCGGAACATGTATCCATTTGAATTGGTATAAACCGCCGACCGCCAACATTGCGTTCCGTAACAATAAAAAACTTGTTCCTGCGGAAGAAACTTAACAGATGTCGAAACTCCATTGCCCCATTTTCCC
This sequence comes from Paracoccaceae bacterium, assembly GCA_022763485.1. Lineage (GTDB taxonomy): Bacteria > Pseudomonadota > Alphaproteobacteria > Rhodobacterales > Rhodobacteraceae > Aliisedimentitalea. Next base: position 2,155 of record JALEGX010000050.1, read on the forward strand.
ACACAGGTTGTGGCATTAGCGGCGCCACACAACCCCAATGCGAAAGCGGCGACAAATATCCCTCTCAACATCAATTTTCCCCAAAAAATAATGCGAAGAAACAGTGAAAGCGTAACAGGATAATGTCAACGCAGGGAATTGGCGTTATTTCAGGACAAGCCCGCCAGCACCGCCTTGGCCGCCCGCAAGCCGGGATTTTCCCCGCCGCGGCCCAGACGCTCCATCGTCAGGTTCATCGCGTCGATCTGCGCTTCGGGGTTGTCGTGGACCTGCCTCAGGGAGGCCGCGATCCGATCGGCCGTACAGGCATCGCCCAGACACTCCGGAACCACCCGCGTGTCGCTGACAAGGTTGACCAGCGTGACCGTGTCGATTAGCGCCATCCGTTTCATGATGTGCCACGTCAACCAGTGGAAGCGATAGGCAATGACCATCGGGGTGGACGCCGCCGCCAGTTCCAATGACACTGTCCCGGAGGCCGCCAAAGCCAGTTGCGCGCCAGCAAAGGCCGCGCGCTTGTGGCGGGCAAACTCTTCCGCTGAAAACTCTGCCGGGTCCAGAATGATCGGCTGGACGGCCCAGCTCGCACTGACCTGGCGCACCAGATCCGCCACATGACCCGCCGCCGGCAGAACCAGCTTCATATCCGGCTGTGTGGCCAGGAAGGATGAGGTCGCCTCGCCAAAGACATCAGCCAGCTTGCCCACTTCCGAACGGCGAGACCCCGGAAGCACCAGCAACACCGGCGCGTCGCCAAGATCGAAACGCTGTCGGAACTGCGCGATCTCATCCGCAGTGGCAACAGGTTCCGACACCACAGGATGCCCGACAAAATCGCAGGCCATGCCCTCGGC
>JALEGX010000051.1 GCA_022763485.1 Paracoccaceae bacterium
AAAGCAAGCTGTCTTCATTGCAGCCGATGCTGCCAATCCTGGAATCTGTTGTTCAGTCTCAGCGTCCGCTGCTGATCATCGCAGAAGACGTCGACGGCGAAGCGCTGGCGACCCTGGTTGTCAACAAACTGCGCGGCGGCCTGAAAATTGCTGCTGTCAAGGCACCGGGCTTCGGCGATCGCCGCAAAGCCATGCTGCAGGACATCGCGATCCTGACCGGCGGTCAGGTCATCTCCGAAGATCTGGGCATGAAGCTCGAGTCCGTGACCATGGACATGCTGGGCACCGCCAAGAAGATCGAGATCACCAAAGACGAAACCACCATCGTGGACGGCGCCGGTGAGAAAGCGGAAATCGAAGCACGCGTTGCTCAGATCCGTACCCAGATCGAAGAAACCTCCTCGGACTACGACCGTGAGAAGCTGCAAGAGCGCGTTGCCAAACTGGCAGGCGGTGTTGCCGTTATCCGCGTCGGCGGCATGACCGAAGTGGAAGTGAAAGAGCGTAAAGACCGCGTCGACGATGCGCTGAACGCAACCCGCGCAGCCGTTCAGGAAGGCGTCATCGTTGGTGGTGGTGTTGCCCTGGTCCAGGCCGGCAAGGCTCTGGAAGGTCTGGAAGGTGCAAACGCCGACCAGAACGCAGGTATCGCCATCGTGCGCAAGGCCATCGAAGCGCCGCTGCGCCAGATCGCCGAGAACGCAGGCGTTGACGGTGCAGTTGTTGCCGGCAAAGTCCGCGAAAGCGACGACACCGCATTCGGCTTCAACGCTCAGACCGAAGAATATGGCGACATGTTCTCGTTCGGCGTCATCGACCCGGCCAAAGTGACCCGTACCGCTCTGGAAGACGCGGCATCGGTTGCAGGTCTGCTGATCACCACCGAAGCCATGGTTGCCGACAAGCCGTCCAAAGACGGCGGCGCAGCCGGCGGCATGCCCGACATGGGCGGCATGGGCGGCATGGGCGGCATGATGTAATCACAGATCCTTCGGGATTTGTGATGGGGCAAAGGTCAATCAGCCGAGCTCCACCGCTTGAGACGCAAATATTGGGGCTGCCCGCAAGGGTGGCCCTTTTTCTGTTTGGAACGGTTTAGAAGGCCCGTGAAACGGGCCTGCCTCCGGCGGGAGTTTTTTGGGCGAGATGAAAAGGAGCGCTGCGGGCTGGACGCGGGCCCGCAACACGAAGAATTCACTGGCCTGTTGCTAGCGTGCGGAGTACCCCGCAGTCATGCGCCTGTTTCTTCTTGTCTGCCTCACCATGATTGCTTTTGCCGCCAATTCCATCCTGGGACGGGCGGCCATAGGGGGTGGGTTTATGGACGCCACCGGGTTTGGGCTCTGGCGTTTGGTGTCGGGGGCAGCGATGCTGGCGATCCTGTGCCGGATGCGCGGGGTGACGATCTGGACGCGGGCGCGGTTTCTGGATCGCAACAGCCTTTGGGGCGGCGCGGCGCTGACCCTTTACATGGCGGGGTTCACGCTGGCCTACAAGGATTTGGACGCGGGGCTTGGGGCGCTGGTGCTTTTCGGCGTGGTTCAGGTGTCGATGTTTCTGTGGGGGATGCTGAAGGGCGCTCCCGCGACGGCGCTGCAACTGACGGGGGCGGCGGTTGCCTTTCTGGGGTTGGCCTATGTGGTCTGGCCCGATGGCGACGCGGGCGTTTCCCTGCTGGCGTCTTTGCTGATGGCGGCCAGTGGCCTGGGGTGGGGGATCTACAGCCTGTTGGGCCGGGGCGCGCGCGATCCGCTGGGATCGACAGCAGTGAACTTTTCGCTCTCTTCGCTGATGATGATCCCGGTTTTGCTGCTCGCGGGCGGCGGAACGGTTGTGAGCGGATATGGCGTGTTTCTTGCGGTTCTGTCGGGGGCCGTGACGTCAGGGATGGGCTACGCGCTTTGGTATCGCGTGTTGCCCAAGTTGCTGCCGGCAGTGGCGGCCACGGTGCAGTTGAGCGTGCCGGTGATTGCCATTCTGGCCGGTGCCGTGTTGCTGGGCGAAGCGGCGGGTCTGCGTCTGATCCTGGGCTCGGCGGCGGTTTTGGGCGGAATTGCGCTGGTTGTTCTGCGCGGCCCTGCCAACCGGGCTGCTGCTGCCAAGTGAGGGGCTTTCACCGCCGGGGGAATGCGCTTATCTCAGGCGCATGCGTTTTGGTCTTGGAACACTCCTGTTTTGTGTCGCAGGCTTGATGCCCCTGCGGGCGGCTGCCGATTGCGTGATCCTGCTGCATGGGCTGGCCCGTACTGAGAGCTCTTTTGCTCTGATGGAGCAGTTCCTGATGCAGCGCGGCTATAATGTTGTTCGGCCGGGCTACCCTTCTACCGATCTGCCGATCCCTGAACTGGCGGATCGCACCCTACCGGGCGCTGTGGCCAAATGCGGGCCGCAAAAGGTGCACTTTGTTTCGCATTCCATGGGCGGGATTCTGATCCGTTATTGGCTGCGCGCGCATCGCCCCGCGTCCATGGGGCGTGTGGTCATGTTGGGACCGCCCAATCAGGGCAGCCTTCTGGTGGATGAGCTGGGCGGTTGGGAGGCCTTTGGCCTTTTGAACGGGCCGGCGGGCCTGCAACTGGGCACCGATCCATCGGGTCTGCCACGGCAGTTGCCGCCGGTGGATTACCCGGTCGGGGTGGTGGCTGGCACGCAATCCTTCAACCCGGTGTTTTCCAGCCTGATCCCCGGTCCGGATGATGGCAAGGTTTCGGTCCGCAGCACCTATGTGGACGGAATGAGCGATCATATCACCCTGCCGGTCACCCATACCTTCATGATGAACAACCCACGGGTCATCGCGCAGGCTGTACAATTTCTGGAAACTGGCGCATTCGACCCCGAGATCTCGTGGCTTGATTCCGTCTTTGGCGTGCCGGAAGGCACCTGTCGTGGGGCGGGCTGTGAGACGCCACAGGCCAGAGAAGAAGGGGCGAAGAGATGAGTTTCATCGAGCGGGATCTGATCGGGGCACAGGTGCTGATCCCCGGAGCGGGTTTGCAGCCCGTACCGCTGTCACTGGCCGAAGGACAGGTCGTGGACGGCCCCGTGGGGCGACCTGTCGATCTGAGCGGTTGCCTGTTGCTGCCGGGGATGATCGACCTGCACGGCGACGGGTTCGAACGTCACGTGGCACCGCGGCGGGGCGCGATGAAACAGATGAACGAAGGCATTCTGGCCGCCGAAGCGGAACTGGCGGTGAACGGTCTGACAACCGCCGTCATGGCGCAGTTCTTCAGCTGGGAGGGCGGTTTGCGCGGGCCGGAGTTTGCCTCGGATGTGTTTGACGCGATCCGGGCCGCACAGGGCAAGGTTGTCACCGACCTGCGCGCCCAGTTGCGTTTTGAAATCCACCTGTTGGAACACTACGATGCGTTGCCCGGACTGATCGCGGGGTGGGGTGTGGACTATGTGGTCTTCAACGATCACCTGCCGCATGACAGCCTGGCCAAGGGCAAACGCCCCCCGCGTCTGACGGGGCAGGCGCTGAAGGCGGGGCGCAACCCGGAGCGGCATCTGGAGTTTCTGCAAGAGCTGCACGCCCGGAAAGATCGGGTGCCTGCCGCTCTGGATGACCTGTGCCGGGTGCTGGGCGAGCAGGGGCTGCGGCTGGGGTCACATGACGACCAGACGGCCGAGGATCGCCAGACCTGGCATCACCGCGGGGCCCGGATATCTGAGTTCCCGGAAACGCTGGAGGCGGCTGAGGCGGCCCATGCGGCGGGGGATCTGGTGGTCATGGGGGCACCGAATCTGGTGCGCGGTGGCTCACACAAGGGCAATGCGTCGGCCATCGACCTGATTGTCATGGGGCTCTGCGATGCGCTGGCATCCGACTATCACTATCCCAGCCTGCGCCGCGCCGCACTGATGCTGGTGCGGACCGGCGTGCTGGAGTTCGAAGCGGCGTGGAACCTGGTGTCAGCGGGGCCGGCCAAGGCGTTCGGTTGGCACGACAGGGGGCAGCTGCTGCCCGGCAAACGGGCCGATCTGGTGGTGCTGGACGCCGAAACCCATCAGGTGGGCGCAACAATCAGCGGCGGGCGCGTCAGTTATATGAATGGGGAAATCGCGGCGCGTTTTCTGGCCTGAGTTCCTTGGTCCAAGAGGGACCGCAGAACGAAAAAGGCCCCGATTGGGGGCCTTTTCATTGTAGGAATGCCTGGGGTGGCTCAGCCGCGCTGGATCCGATTGACGTGACCCATCTTGCGTCCGGCCTTCACCTCGGCCTTGCCATAGAGGTGAATGGCACAGTCATGCTCTTTGGCCAGATCCGGCAAACGGTCCATGTCGGCCCCGATCAGGTTTTCCATCACCACGTCGGAATGGCGCTGACCATCGCCCAACGGCCAACCGGCCACGGCGCGGATGTGCTGTTCGAACTGGTCGATGGCACAGCCGTTCTGCGTCCAGTGGCCCGAGTTGTGAACGCGTGGCGCGATTTCATTGACGATCAGGCCGTTGTCCGTGACAAAAAGCTCGACCCCCAGAACGCCGACATAATCCAGTGCGTTCAGGATCTTGCCCGCCAGAAGAACCGCGTCCATGCGCTGGCTGCCGCTCAGCTGTGCCGGGACGGTGGTGGTGTGCAGGATGCCATCGCGGTGGACATTTTCGCCGGGATCGAAGCAGGAGACTTCGCCGTTGGTGCCGCGCGCGGCGATCACCGAAACCTCGCGGGAGAAATCGACGAACCCTTCCAGGATGGCCGCAGCACCGGCCATGTCTGCCAGCGCGCCCGGGGCGTCTTCGGGTGACTTGATGCGGGCCTGGCCCTTGCCGTCATAGCCGAAACGCCGGGTTTTCAGGATCGACGGTGCGCCGATTTCGGCAAGCGCCAGATCCAGCGAGGCCTGATCGGTGATATCCGCGAAGGGAGCCGTTTGCAGACCAAGATCCCGCAGGAAGCTTTTTTCGGTCAGACGGTCCTGGCTGACGCGCAGCGCTTCGCGACCGGGACGAATGGGGCGATGCGCCTCCAGGATGTCCAGTGCCGCGGTCGGGATGTTTTCGAACTCATAGGTGATCACGTCGACGTCGCGGGCAAAGGCCTCCAGCGCGTCGGTGTCATCATAAGCCGCGGTGGTGACCCGGTCGGCCACCTGACCGGCGGGCGGGTTTGCGCCGGGCTCAAAAATGTGGGTCACGAACCCCAGACGCGAAGCTGCAACAGACAGCATACGTCCCAGCTGCCCGCCGCCCAGAATGCCGATGGTCGATCCGGGTTTCAGCGCTTCATTCATCGCTGGGCTCCTCCGGGATCGAGGCCGACAGCGCCTCGCGCCAGGCGTCCAGCCGCTGGGCCAGATCTGCGTCCTGCAGGGCCAGAATGCCAGCCGCCATCAGGCCAGCATTGGCCGCCCCGGCGGCACCGATGGCCATGGTCGCAACCGGAAAGCCCTTGGGCATCTGCACGATGGAATAGAGGGAATCGACACCGGACAGCGCGCGGGTCTGCACCGGCACACCCACAACGGGAACGCGGGTCTTGGACGCCACCATGCCCGGCAGATGCGCGGCACCGCCGGCGCCTGCAATAATCACCTGCAATCCACGATCTGCGGCGGACTTGCCATAGGCCCAAAGCCTGTCGGGGGTTCGGTGTGCAGACACGATCTTGGCTTCATACTCTACGCCAAGTTCGTCCAGAATGGTTGCCGCTTCTTTCATGGTGGGCCAATCCGATTGGCTGCCCATGATGATCCCCACGCGTACCGGGGGCGTTTGCTGTTCGGCCATGTCCCGCCTTTTCCAGTTGGTCGCGGACCTTCGGGGTCCGCCCAGATTGAAGGAAGGCGCAATATAGCCGAACCGCGGATTGAAGCAATGCGACAGGCGGTGTCTTTGCCGTGGTCAAACTTGGAAAATCGCACAATGTTCCGCCGCATCGTACATGGGTCCGGATCGTCCGGGCCGCAGGCGGTTCAACAGGCACCGAATGCAGCATTGATTCGGGGAAACGAGCGGGTTTTCAGGCGATGATATCGGGGGTCAGACGATCTTCGATCATCGAGATGATGTCCTTCAGGCGCAGCTTCTGCTTCTTCAGACGCCGGATCGTCAGCTGATCGCCCGTACCCTTCTCTTCGAGCGCATGGATCGCTTCGTCCAGATCCCGGTGCTGACGCCTGAATACTTCCAGCTCGACACGCAGAACATCGTCATTCTTCATCGACAGGTCGGTCGGGGCATTCATGGGCGACTCGGGTGTTGGTCAGGTCTTGGCCCCGATTGTACGCTTTCACGT
>JALEGX010000052.1 GCA_022763485.1 Paracoccaceae bacterium
GGCGGTCATGGCAGCGATGCGTTTGACTGACACCCGCAGGGCCAGCGCGGGGGTTGAGCACAAGAGCGTGCGCACCAGCAGCAGCACGAATCCCACCAGCAGCCCCATGTGCAGCCCCGAAATCGCCAGAAGATGTGCCAGATTGCTGTCGCGCAGGTTCTGCAAATCCTCGGTGGATACCCCGCTGCGGTCTCCGGTTGTCAGGGCGGCGGCGAAGCCTCCCACCTTGCCAGGCAGTGCGGTTTGCACATAGTCGGATACCCTCAAGCGAAACGCCGTGATCCGCAGCCCGGCAGTGTCTGCGGGCGCAGCGACCAACACCGGTACGCGTGAATATCCCACCGCGCCAAGCTGCTGGAACCAGGCGTGGCGGCGGAAATCGAATCCACCGGGTTCTGCTGGCCCCATGGGTGGCATCAGATGCGCCGTGGTCATTACCGACATGCCGGGAAACGGCTTGTCCTCCCCCCCGTGCAGGCCGATCCGAACCCGATCGGGGGTTTTCCACGGCGGCAGATCGCCCATGCGGACCTCATCCAGCACCATCCGCAGCGCCCCGGTCTGGGACCTGTCCAGATGGACAACCCGCCCTTCGACCGGGCCATAGTAACGCCACCCCAGAACGGGGGCAGCCTTGGCGTGGGAATGAAGAAAGGCCAACACGAACCCGGCGCAGATAAGCGCAATGGCCCAGGCCAACACGGCGAGCCCGCCCGGATACCGCACGGCGAGCAACGCAAACAGGCAGGACACGCCCCCCAGCACGCCGCATAGCCCGGCCGAAGGTTCTACCCGAAGCGCAAAATAGCCCCCGATTCCCATGGCCAGGCATACCGGAACCCATGGAAACAGGTGCCCACGCTGTGCGAGCAACCGGTTGTCGATCCCCGAAGTCAGACGCATGCTTGCCCCCTGCTGCTGTGCTGGGTAGACAGGCGGAAACTCTACTCTGCTCATGGTTTCCGAAAGGTAAATGACCTGATGTCTCAAACGGTCGTCACCCGCTTTGCTCCTTCCCCCACCGGTTTTCTGCACATCGGCGGCGCCCGCACTGCGCTGTTCAACTGGCTCTACGCGCGTGGGCGCGGCGGCAAGTTCCTGCTGCGCATCGAAGACACCGATCGGGAACGGTCGACCCCCGAGGCGACCGCCGCCATTCTGCAGGGCATGTCCTGGCTTGGCCTGGATCATGATGGCGAGGTCGTAAGCCAGTTTGAAGGCGCCGCGCGTCACGCCGAGGTGGCGCATCAGCTGCTGGCCGAAGGCAAGGCCTACAAGTGCTTTGCCACTCAGGAAGAAATCGCCGCCTTCCGCGACGCGGCCAAGGCCGAAGGGCGCAGCACGCTCTATCGCTCGCCCTGGCGGGACGCCGCCCCGGACTCCCACCCGGACGCGCCCTTCGTGATCCGGATCAAGGCGCCGCAGGACGGCACCACCGTCATCCGTGATCAGGTGCAGGGCGATGTGACCATCCGCAATGACCAGTTGGACGACATGATCCTGCTGCGCAGCGACGGCACCCCGGTCTATATGCTGGCGGTTGTGGTGGACGATCACGACATGGGCGTGACCCATGTGATCCGGGGCGACGACCACCTGAACAATGCCGCGCGCCAGATGATGATCTATGAGGCGATGGGCTGGGACGTGCCGGTCTGGGCCCATATTCCGCTGATCCACGGTCCGGACGGCAAGAAATTGTCCAAACGTCATGGCGCGCTTGGGGCGCAGGAATATCAGGCCATGGGCTATCCCGCCGCCGGCATGCGCAACTATCTGGCGCGTCTGGGCTGGAGCCACGGTGATGACGAGTTCTTTTCGGACGCACAGGCCAAGGAGTGGTTCGACCTGGACGGAATCGGCAAAAGCCCAGCCCGTTTCGACTTGAAAAAGCTGGAGAATCTCTGTGGTCAGCACATCGCAGTTAGCGATGACGCCGCGCTGCGGCAGGAAATTCAGGCCTATCTGGAAGCCGCCGGTCAGACACAGCTCAGTGACGTTCAGTCGCAAGATCTTGAACGTGCGATGTATTGCCTCAAGGATCGCGCCCGCACGTTCCCGGAACTCCTTGAAAAAGCAGAGTTTGCCTTGGCCAGCCGCCCGATTGAGCCGGATGCGAAAGCCGCAAAGGCGCTTGCTTCTGTATCCGATGGTATACTGGATCAATTGACGCCGCAGTTGCAAAATGTTAGCTGGTCCCGAGACGACCTGGAGGCGCTTCTGAATGAATTCGCAGAAGCCAACGATACCAAGTTCGGAAAATTGGCCGGTCCGCTGCGCGCGGTGCTGGCAGGACGAGCGGTAACACCTTCGGTCTTTGACATGATGCTGGTGCTGGGCCGGGAAGAAACCCTGGCCCGTCTGGCCGACGCAGCGAAATAAGACCGCGTTTCCGACCCGGTTCCCGCTGCCCCACTATGATGCACCTGCGCGGCGTGTTCGCGCAGGAAATGCCCCGCATGAGCGGCTTTCCGTGCTGCCTCATGCCTGTAACAGGAAGGGACACCCATGACCGAGACGAAAACCGCCACTCTTACGATTGACGGCCAGAGCTACGATCTGCCAGTTTTTTCGCCGACGGCCGGCCCTGACGTGATCGACATCCGCAAGCTCTATGGCTCTGCTGGCGTGTTCACCTATGATCCCGGTTTCACTTCGACCGCCAGCTGCGACAGCACCATCACCTACATCGACGGTGAAAAGGGCGAGCTGCTGCACCGCGGCTATCCGATCGACCAGCTGGCTGGCAAATCGCATTATCTGGAGGTTTGCTATCTGCTGCTCTATGGTGTGCTGCCGACCGCCGCTGAGCTGGAGAAGTTCGAAACCACCATCACGCGCCACACCATGGTGCATGAGCAGATGATCAACTTCTTCCGCGGCTTCCGCCGGGACGCGCACCCGATGGCAATCATCGTGGGTGTTGTTGGGGCCATGTCGGCCTTCTATCACGACTCCACAGACATCAACGATCCGCGTCAGCGCGAAGTTGCGTCGCATCGCCTGATCGCCAAGATGCCGACCATCGCGGCGATGGCCTACAAATACACCATTGGCCAGCCCTTCGTGTATCCACGCAACGATCTGGACTATGCCTCGAACTTCCTGCGCATGTGCTTTGCCGTGCCTTGTGAGGAATATGAGGTCAACCCGATCCTCAGCCGCGCTATGGACCGCATCTTTACCCTGCATGCGGATCACGAGCAGAACGCCTCGACCTCGACCGTGCGCCTGGCGTCCTCTTCGGGGGCCAATCCGTTCGCCTGTATCGCAGCCGGCATCGCCTGCCTCTGGGGTCCGGCACACGGTGGCGCAAACCAGGCCTGCCTGGAAATGCTAAAGGAAATCGGCACCGTCGACCGCATCCCGGAGTTCATCGACCGCGCCAAGGACAAGAACGACCCGTTCCGCCTGATGGGCTTTGGCCACCGCGTCTACAAAAACTTCGACCCGCGCGCGACTGTGATGAAACAATCCGCCGACGAGGTTCTGGATCTGCTGGGCGTCGAAGACAACCCGCTGCTGCAGGTCGCCAAGGAGCTGGAACGCGTGGCACTGAGCGATCCCTATTTCGCCGAGAAGAAACTGTTCCCGAATGTGGACTTCTACTCGGGCATCATCCTCGAGGCGATGGGCTTCCCGACCTCTATGTTTACCCCGATCTTCGCGCTGTCGCGGACCGTGGGCTGGATCTCGCAGTGGAAAGAGATGATCGCGGATCCTCAGAACAAGATCGGCCGTCCGCGCCAGCTGTACCTGGGCGAAACCTCGCGCGATTACGTGGACATCGAAAACCGCTAAGTCGCAGTACCTTGCGCAAACCACTATTGAAGACCCCGCACCTCAAACGTGCGGGGTTTTTCTTTTTTGAACCTGAAGTTTGACGCTTTCGATTCTTCGGGCGCTGTTTCGACCTCGGAAACAAATCTGCACATAGGCTGGCTTTGGAACCGCAAGCGAAGGTCGAAACGCCTATTTCGCCTCATTTCAAACACATTTCCGGCAGATCGGCGACAAACTGGTTACCCTGGCGGAAACCATTTCCTGCCAGGAGCGACCTGATGACCGGCGAAACACCCACGACCCCGGAAAAAGAATCCGTCACCCTGACCTTGGGATGCGAACCGCACATCCTGGTCACCATTACCGAAACACCCGAAGGCAATCTCTTTATCTCGCTGGTTCCGGAAGCCCCCAGCGACGAGCCCTATGATCTGGATGGCGTGTTCTTCAATTTCACCGACGACACGATGATGGACAGCGTGAACTTCTTCCCCGACGAAAACGGCGGCGGCATCTATTCACCGGTGACGGACATCCAAACCGATGCGGACAATGTGGACAGCCTGAGCAACGGTGCACAGCTGGCAGATACCTATGACGCAGGCGTTCAGTTCGGCACGGTTGCCGATTCCACCGAAGGCACTGTCAACTTTGCGAATTTCACCCTCTGGTCGGATGCCGGACCGCTGAGTATCGAAGATCTGGACCTGTCCAGCTTCGCGGTGGTGGTGGACTCCGACACGCCCGATGGAATGGTCCTGACTGTCAACGACTCCCCCGATGCGCCCGGCGATGGAGGCACAGACCCCAACCCCGCCGAATGCGCCTTCACCATCGAAGGTGAAGTCAACACCGAGGTGGTCCTGACCCAACTGGACGATGGTAGCATCCAAGTGGATATGGAGGTGCTGCAAGGCGACGATCCTGACGCCACCGGCTCCATCGGAGATATCCGCGGTCTATTCTTCAACATCGGAGACGAAACCCTGCTGGACGACCTGTCGATTGACGGTGAGGACGTCACCTCCAGCCAGGTTGAGGCGAATTCCGTCCTGAACCTTGGAAGCGGGGCCAACATGGTAGGGGACGGCCGGACTGGATATGACGTCGGCGTCGAAATCGGCACCAGCGGTCAAGGCGGCGATGACATCCAGCAAACCAGTTTTGTACTGTCGCATCCCGATGGCCTGAGCCTGGACGATTTCAGCGGTGAAGAATTCGGATTGCGCCTGACATCGGTTGGACTTGAAGGTGCCGAAGATCGCGAGGGATCACTGAAGCTGACGGGGATGTGCGAAGACGACCCGATGGAGCCGCCTGTCTGCGACGACCAGTACGCGTTGGGGGACGTGATGTCCCTGCTGACCATGCCCTCCCATGACGACGGCCTGCTGGCAGCGGCTGAAGACCCCGAAGCAGAGCTGTTGGAGGCCTGAGCCGGACAAAGGAGAACGGCGCCGGTTCAAGAACCGACGCCGTTTCTGAATGGCAAGTCTGCTGACCGCTGCTTCAGCGGCCTTCGAACTTGGCGGGGCGTTTTTGTAGGAAAGCGGCAACGCCTTCCATGAAATCACGCGACCGGCCCAGTTCGCCTTGCAGATGCGCCTCTTCCAGCAGTTGTTCGGGCAACGTGCGGCCATAGGCGCCCCGGATCGTCGACTTGATCGCGGCATAGGCTTTGGTCGGCCCCATGGACAACTGCATGGCGCGTTTGCGCCAATGGGCCTGGAACTGGTCGTCCGGCACCGCGGCCCAGATCATCCCCCAGTCATCCGCCTGCTTGGCAGTGATCTTGTCGGCGAACAGGGCCGCGCCCATCGCCTTGGCCATGCCGATCTTGTGCGGCAGGAACCAGGTGCCCCCGGCATCCGGCATCAGGCCAATGCGGGCGAAGGCCTGCAGGAAATAGGCGCTTTCGGTTGCGATCACCACATCCGCAGCCAATGCAAGGTTGGCCCCTGCCCCAGCCGCCGGTCCGTTGACGGCGGAAATCGTCGGCACCGGGCAATCATAGATCGCTTCCAGCATCGGCAGGTATTCGTCGCGCAGCGTGCGCTCCAGATCCAGATCGCCCTTGGCGCTGCTGGCGTCGCTCAGGTCCTGCCCGGTGCAAAAGGCGTCCCCGGTTCCGGTCAGCACCACACAGCGCGCAGACTTGCCCGCTTCGGTCACCGCATGGGCGATTTCCGCCCGCATCTGGCTGGTCAGCGCGTTCATCTTGTCGGGACGGTTCAGTGTCACCACGGCCAGTCCGTCGGTCTGTTCGAAAGTGATCGCTTGATAGTCCATGGGCCTGTCCCGAATTTAGTGCGTTTGCCCGGCACCTTGCCGCAAGCCTGACTGCGACAAAAGCCGAACCGCGCGTCAATCGTCCAGAATTTCGCGCAGCCGCTTTTGTTCATCGTCGCTCAGCCCCGCTTCAACGGCGGGTTTTGCCGCCGTATCCCGACCGCGAAGATACAGAAAGCCGATGCCCGCCGCGATCAGCAGCATCAGCGGCCCTGAGGCCCAGAGCAGCCAGTTCGCGCCGCTGGCCGTCGGCCGCAGCAGGACATATTCGCCGTAGCGGTCCACGATAAACGCCTTGGCTTCGTCGTTGCTGTCGCCGGCGACCAGACGTTCCCGCACCAGCAGGCGCAGATCGCGGGCCAGTTCCGCATTGGATTCGTCAATGCTTTCGTTCCGACAGACAAGGCACCGCAGATCCTTGCTCAGCTCACGCGCGCGTTCTTCCAGCACCGGGTCAGCCAGCACTTCATCCGGCTGCACCGCCTGCGCTGGTGCAGAAAGGCCCAGCATCAGCGCCACGGCACAGGCGCGCATTGCGCCTTGGAACAGAGACGTCACGGTCATTCTGCGGGCACCCCCCCGGCTGGCGCCTTGCGCGCACCTGCGGCCACACGGAAGCGGCGGTCGCTCAGGCTGAGGAAGCCGCCAAGCGCCATCAGGATGCAGCCCCCCCAGATCCAGTTCGCAAAGGGTTTGATATAAGTACGGATGGTCCAACCGCCATCGGCCTGCTCATCCCCGATCACCACGTAGAGGTCCCGCAGGAAGCGGTAATCAATCGCAGCTTCGGTGGTGGGCATACGCGCAACCGGGTAATCGCGTTTCTCCGGGAAAAGCTCGGTCACCGGGCGGCCATTGCGGGTGATTTCAACCGTCCCCATCGTGGAGATGTAGTTCGGCCCCTTGACGTCCCGGACCTCGGTCAGCGTCAGCTCATAGCCGCCGACGGTGAAGGCCTCGTTCAGCTTGGTAACGCGGATATCCTCCACCTCCCAGGCGGTCAGACCGGCAATGGCGAACATGGTGATGCCAAGGCCGGAATGGGCCACCATCTTGCCCCAGTCGGCACGCGGCAGGCGCGACAGGCGCCCAAAGCGGTTCCAGCCCTTGCCGGCGCGTTTCCAAAGGTCGACAAAAGCGCCAACCGCAACCCAGACGCCCAGGAAGACCCCAACCGGTCCCAGCAGCGACTTGCCGGTCTGCATCGCCCATGCGGCGCCTGCAATGGCCACGGCCAGCACAAAGACATAGCGCAGCGACCAGGCCGTCTTGCCAAACCGGCCACGTTTCCACGGCAGCATCGAGCCGATTGGCAGAAGCATCCCCAGGAGCACCATGAAAGGCGTGAAGGCCGCATTGAAGAAGGGTGCGCCCACGCTCAGCTTGCGGCCAAAGGCCATTTCGGCCACGACGGGCCAGAGCGTGCCGAAGAACACCACAAAACAACTGACGGCCAGCAGGATGTTGTTGGTCACCAACATGCTTTCACGGCTGACCATGCCAAAGACGCCACGCGCCTCCATCGCCTGCGCGCGCGCTGCAAACAGGGTCAGCGCCCCACCGGTGAACACCGCCAGGATGATCAGGATGAACACCCCGCGTTCGGGGTCATTGGCAAAGGCGTGAACCGAGGTCAGCAGCCCCGAGCGCACGATGAAGGTGCCGATCAGAGAGAATCCGAAGGCCAGAATCGCCAGCAGGATCGTCCAGCTTTTCAGCGCCTCGCGCTTTTCCACCACGATGGCGGAATGCAGCAGCGCCGCCGCCAGAAGCCAGGGCATGAAAGAGGCGTTTTCAACCGGATCCCAGAACCAGAAGCCGCCCCAGCCCAGCTCATAATAGGCCCACCAGGACCCCAGTGCGATACCGATGGTCAGGAACACCCAGGCCGCCAGCGTCCAGGGCCGCACCCAGCGTCCCCAGGCCGCATCGATGCGGCCCTCGATCAGGGCGGCCACGGCAAAGCTGAACGCCATGCTCAAGCCCACATACCCCAGGTAGAGAAACGGAGGGTGGAAGGCCAGACCGGGGTCCTGAAGCAGCGGGTTCAGGTCCTGCCCGTTCATCGGCGGCACGGCCAGCCGGACAAACGGGTTGGAGGTGAACAGGATGAAGGCAAAGAACGCCACGGCGACCGCACTCTGGACCGACAGCACCCGCGCCCGCAGTGTTGGCGGCAGCGCCGTCCCAAAGAAGGCGGCACAGGCCCCAAACAGGGTCAGGATCAGCACCCAGAGCAGCATCGACCCTTCATGGTTCCCCCAGGTGCCCGAGATCTTGTAGAGCATCGGTTTCGCCGAATGGCTGTTCTGCCAGACGATCTTCAGCGAGAAATCAGAGGTGACGAAGGCCCAGGTCAACGCCCCAAAGGCGAAGCTGGTCAACAGGAACTGGGCCACCGCCGCAGGTTCTGCAACGGCAATCCACCCCGGCCAGCGTTTGTGAGCACCGATGAGGGGTACGATTGATTGAACAATCGCAACCATGAAAGCCAGGATAAGGGCGAAGTGTCCGAGTTCCGTAATCATGCCGTCTATATAGGCCGCGGGAGACAGCGCGCCAATCGGAATCGGAGCGCTGCTCTGTCACATTTTGTCCGCCGCCTTACCGCGACCCGGCACGCCATTCGGAAAGCGCCTTGTTGGGCTCTTCCGTTTGGTCCGATGGGTCTTGGGTCGCTACGGCAACGCCGGGATCAGCAGACCGGGTTTGGCGCAGCGTTTCGACATTGCGCAGCAGATCCGGCACCTGGGTCATCATGGACCCGATTTCCTTCTGGAATTCCTGGGATTTCTTCTGGTGGCGGGCCCCGAAATAGAAGCTGACGATCACTCCCAGCAGCCACCATAGCGGCTCTGGCACCAGCGCCAGCCCCTGCATCCGGGCGGCAAACCACAGGGGATCCACCATGGCCACGACAAACAGGCCCAGCGTTCCCAACGCCAGCGCGGGCCGCGGGATGCGATTGACGCCGTCCATGAAGCGATCGAACCCACCTTGCGCGGGCCGGTGAAACTCTGCCCCGAATTGCGCAAGCGTTGCCGCGTGCAGGTCAGAGGCGCGCCTGGCGCCGTCCTCGGCGTGTTCGACAAACACGCCTGCGGTTTCCCGGACCAGATTGCGGCCATTTCCGAACAGGATGGCAAACAGATCCCCGATCACCCCCATGCGGAAACCCTCCGTTCGAATTCCGCCTGGCTGAGGTGGAACCTGGGCGACAGAAACTCTTCGGCCCGCCGGATCCAGCCGCCCTTCTTGCCGGACCGCGTGCGGGCGTATTTGCGGGACGCGGGCCTGCGATCGGCCAGCCGGAAATAGTAATTGCGCCGGGCGATCCCGTAGGCGTCCCGCAGAAGTCCCGCATCGCCCCTCGCCGCCTGCATCGCTGCGGCGGTGGTCTGTGGCCCGATCACCCCGTCCACCGTCACGTTCTGACCCATCTGGCACAGCAGCTTCTGCAACAGGGTCACCGCATTGCGGCCTGCGTTCACATACATGTCGAAAACGCTGGCCTGCAGCACCTCGGGCAGCGCCTCAATCCCCGGCTTTTCAAAGTAATGTGCGACAAAGATATCCACCGCCTGCGCGCGGCTCAGCGCCTGCACATCAGCGGCGCTCACCTGCCCGTCCCCGTTCAGATCAATCCCCAGACGGCGCATCGTATGGATCGTCACCCCGAATTTGGTCGCCCCACCGGGGTCATCGGGATCGTCCACATACCCCCCCTCGCGCGCGACGATGTCTTCGGCAATCTGTCTGACTGTCTGCATTTTTGCGTGATCTCCGTGAAACCCGCATCAAACACAGTGGAAATTGATTTCTCCCGCAAAAACGCAAAGAGCGCTGCCCGCCCTTGGCGCGCAACGCTCTCTGTTTTTTACCTCAACCAAGATCGGTCGGATCAGGTTTCGGGTTCCTGATACACGCCTTGTTCCTTCAAAGCGTCCACAACCTCTTTGGGCATGTAGGTTTCATCGTGTTTCGCAAGGATTTCAGTCGCTTGGAAAACACCGTTCACGTAGCTCCCGGTACCGACCATACCTTGGTTTTCCTCAAACAGGTCGGGCAGAACACCGGTGAAGGTCACCGGGATCGACGCGCCGCCATCGGTCACCGAAAAGCGTACGGTTTCGCCCTGTCCGCGCACCAGCGTGCCCTCTTCGACCAGGCCACCAATCCGGAACACCTCACCGGGATCGGGCGCTTCCGCGGCGATCTGGCTGGGCGAGCGGAAAAAGTTGATCCCGTCGCGCATGGCATATCCGATCAATACCGTGGCCACTGTCAGCGCAACGGCGGCCACGATGATCACTTGGATTCGGCGTTGTTTCTTGAGGTTCTTCATGTCCTACTCCTCAGGGGAAGAGCGGAGCCATCAATAGGCCCGTCGTCTCCTCCTCACCTAGCATCAGGTTGGCATTCTGCAAGGCCTGGCCGGAACTGCCCTTGGTCAGGTTGTCCAGTGCCGCGATGACAATCGCGCGGCCTTCGATACGGTCGGCGGTCACACCGATATGGCAGTAGTTCGAGCCCCGCACATGGTGCGTACTGGGCGCTTCACCGAAGGGCAGCATCTGGATGAAGGGTTCATCCGCATAGGCCGCCGCCAGCGTGTCATGGATGGTCTGCGCGTCGCCCTTGACATAGACGGTGGCCAGGATCCCCCGGTTGGCAGGCACCAGATGCGGCGTGAACTGCACCTTGACCGGCCGCCCGGCAATGGCCGAGAACTCCTGGTCGAATTCCCCCAGATGCCGGTGCGTGCCGCCGATGGCATAGGCGTTGTAGCCTTCGCTCAATTCCGCATGCAGCAGGTTTTCCTTCAGCGACCGGCCAGCGCCCGAGACGGCGCATTTCAGGTCCAGAATGATGTCATCCAGATCAATGACCCCACCCGCGATCAGCGGCCGCAGCGCATACTGCCCGGTTGCCGCGTTACAGCCGGTGCCCGCCACCAGCCGTGCGGACTTGATCTGCTCACGGTAGAATTCGGTCAGGCCGTAAACGGCTTCGTCCTGCTGCGCCAAGGCGCTGTGCGGGTTGCCATACCACTTTTCA
>JALEGX010000053.1 GCA_022763485.1 Paracoccaceae bacterium
GCCTGGGAGATCTACAAGCCCCAGCTCAACGACTATATCCAGCGCGCCCTCAACCCAACACACGCCCCCTCCTATGGCGTGCCAGGCGACGAGTAAGAGCATTGGCAGAGGCGGCGAAACCCTTCGTCGCCTCCTTCATTTGGGTCAGCCCGGAAAGCAAGGATTGAACTGATGACCTCTACGCTGGACATCCTGGACAAGCTGGTCGGTTTCGACACGGTCAGCAGCAAATCCAATCGGGAGCTTGCGCTTTATGCCGAGGAGTTCCTGCAGGCGCGCGGGTTTCAGGTGCATCGCATTACCGATCCCGGTGGTGACAAGCTGGGTCTTTATGCGGAACGTGGACCGGATGGGGATGGCGTGTTGTTGTCGGCGCACACCGACGTGGTTCCGGTGGAGGGCCAGGCCTGGACGCGGGATCCGTTTCGTCTGACCCGTGAGGGGGACCGGGTGTACGGGCGCGGGACAACCGATATGAAGGGCTATGTCGCGTCGGTGCTGTCGCTGGCGGATCGGGCGGCAAAGGTCAATCTGCGCGAGCCGCTGAAGATTGCGCTGTCTTATGATGAAGAGGTCGGATGTGTCGGCATCCAGCAGATGCTGGACCGCCTGGCCCCGATGCTGGGTCAGCCGCGGGCCTGTTTCGTCGGGGAGCCGACGGAAATGCAGGTGGCCGTCGGGCATAAGGGCAAGGCCGCACTGCGCGCTGTGTGCCATGGACAGAGCGGGCATTCGGCGCTGGCGCCGAAGTTTGTCAACGCGGTGTACCTGGCGACGGATTTCGTGGAGGAGCTGCGCAAGCTGCAGCAGATCTATGCCACAAGTGGACACAGTGATCCCGCCTATTCGGTGCCTTACACGACCTTTCATGTGGGGCTGCTGTCCGGGGGCAAGGCGCTCAACATCGTGCCTGATCGGGCCGAGCTGACCTTTGAATACCGCCATCTTGCGGCAGATCGCGGGCAGGAGATCCTGGACCACATCACCGCGGCGGCCGATCGGGTTGGCTGCAAGTATCAGGCGCAGTTTGCGCAGGCCTGTGTCGAGGTTGAACAATATAACGCCTATCCCGGGCTGGAAGTGGCCGACACCGATGCCGTGGTTCCCTATGCGCAGAAGCTGGCGCAGCGCAACACCACCACCAAGGTGGCCTTCGGGACCGAGGCCGGGTTCTTCAGCGAGCTGGGAATTCCGACGGTGGTTTGCGGCCCGGGGTCGATGGAAGGGCAGGGGCACAAGCCGGACGAATACCTTGAGCTTGGGGAGCTGGCGGCCTGTGATGCGATGATGGATCGTATCCTGAAGGATCTGTCCTGCTGAAAAAAGGCAGGAGTTGATAACCAGTGAAATTTTAATTTTACGGTTATTAAAGCGTGGCGCGAAACCCATCGCGCCACGCTTTTTCGTTACGCCGCAATCATATAGAACTTCCGCAGGGTCCGGGTGATTTCCCAGGTGCAGGGCGTGCCTTTGGGCATAAAGAACGTGTCCCCTGCGGTGAAGGTCTGCGAAGTGCCGTCTGGACTGGTCAGAATGACCGTGCCCGCGATCACCGTCATCATTTCGTCCACTGGGTAGGCCGCGAATTCCTCGCGGCAGGGGGCGCATTCCCAGACCCCGGCAGAGATCCGGCCATCCGCGCTTTCGTGGAAGCTGCTGATGATCTCGGTCTGATCCGTGGTGGTGAAGTCGTCCTTTGCAACAAGGGTTGAAGGGGCGAACCCCGTGTCGGGGTTGCCGTCGGTGTGCATACGGATGGGTTTAGTCATGACGATGTCCTTTACTGGGCCAGTGGCATGGGGAGATAGGCAGGGGCGATCGGATCGCCGGTTGCATCCAGAACGCGGGCCCAGCGATGCCCGGCATGTACGGCGGCTGCGATGATCGAGGGGGCCTCGCAATCTCCGATCCTGCTGACCGATTTGATCCCGGCGCTGGCCCAATCGGCCTCGCGCGCAAGCAAGTCTTGGTACAGCTGATCGTTTGGCAGTTTGGAGGTCAGGATCACAGCGGTGCCCAGGGGCAACTCCAGCCCCGGACCGCCATGGACGCAAGCAAAGTCCACCCGATCGGCGTGGACGGCGTGAAGGGACTTCAACCGCTCGATACGGACGCCAAGTTCCATCAGGCGGGCGATCACCTTGTGCTGCTCCATGGTCAGGGCCAGGTAGGGGGCCACTTCAGGGGCGGGGATGACATAGGTGACCTGATGCCCGTCCTTGACCAGCTTCTCTGCCAGCACATTGCCCAGATAGGCGCCGTCCTCATCGTAGATGACAACCGGTCCATTGACCTGTGCCCCATCCAGAATGTCATCGGGTGTCAGGACATTGGCCTCTGTGCCCGAAAGAACGGGTGTGAGGTTCACGCGGCCGACACCGTCGCGGCGCCATTGGGCACCGGTGGCGATCACAACGTGATCCATCCCGAACTCAAGTATGTCATCTGCGTCCAGCCGGGATGAGGGGTAGAGGCTGACATTCCCCAGCTGTTGCAGGGCATAAAGGCGGTAGTCGGCAACGCGGATCCATTCACTGAGCCCGGGTAGGCTTGCCTCGCGTTTGATCCGCCCGCCCAGGTCATCACGCGCGTCCGCCAAGGTTACGTCGTACCCGCGTTTGGACAGGATATTGGCGCATTCCAGGCCTGCGGGGCCGCCACCCACGATCAGGATGGAATCGTCCGACCCTTTCGGCGGGACCTTTTCCGGATGCCAGCCCCGGCGGTATTCATCCATGATTGTCGGGTTCTGCGTGCAGCGCATGGGGGCATAGGACATCTCACCCGAAGCGCAGACATTGCAGCCGATGCATTCCCGTATGTCGTCCACCCGGCCTTCGTTGATCTTGGCCGGGATGAAGGGGTCCGCGATGGACGGCCGCGCCGCCCCCACCAAGTCCAGAACGCCGCGCCGGACCTGGCTGAGCATCGTGTCGGGTGAGGTAAAGCGGCCCACGCTGACCACGGGCTTGTCCACCACGCCTTTGACGAAGGCGATCTGCTGTTCCTGAAAACCCTCTTTCGAAAAGCGTGATGTCTGACTGTCTTCGGGCCAGTCCGAGATATTGACGTCCCACAGATCGGGAATGTCCTTGAGCATTTCGACTAGCTCCTGCCCCTGGACCAGATCCCCGTCGATTTCATTCACGCCAAAGCGGAACGCCACGGCGCAGGTGTCGCCGATGGCGTCCTTCATGCCCTCCAGCACCTCGCGCAGCAGGCGCGCGCGGTTTTCAAGGCTGCCGCCGTATTCGTCGCTGCGGGTGTTGTAGCTGGGTTGCAGGAATTGGCTGAAGATCGACAGGCCGTGCCCGGCATAGGCATAGACGATGTCGAACCCCGCTTTCTGGGCGCGGACAGCGGCGGCGATATGCTGTTCGCGCACGGTTTTGATGTCCTGCTTGTCCATCATCTTGGACTGGAAGGGTTCCACCGATTCCAGGGTCAGACGAGAGGTCGGCCCCAAAGGCGCGGTGCGCGAGGCGCGGTTGCCCGCCGCGAGCCCCACATGGCCCAGCTCAACCCCCGCCAGGGCCCCATGCCGGTGAACGGCTTCGGGCATTCGGGAAATCCGCTTGATATCCGCATCGTTCCACAGATGAAGCGACGGGAAGGGCCAGAATTCAGTGGTGTTGCCGATCTCCGCGATCTCGGTACAGACCACACCCCAGCCGCCCTCGGCTTTCATTTCACGCATCCGTGTGTTCGCGTCCGGTGCATTGTCGGACGTGCCCGAGCAATGGGGAACCTGATAGAAGCGGTTTCGCGTTGTCACCGGGCCAATCTTGACCGGTTCGAACAGAACATCATAGCGGGGATCACGTGGCATGGGCGCTCCGTTGAGTGTGGCTGCGTTGTGTACGCTGTGCCGATCATTGCTTGGCCTGTGATCGGACAGCGCATATCTTGGAAAACCATACTGCGGGTAGGTCGGCAGCCTAGTGTCCCAAAAGGGACATGCCGGGCGGGTGAGGGCCAACGCAGCTTGCAGAAGGAGCATGGCATGAGCGCCTTGCCAGACCTTTCCACAGCAGTCAGGGCCTGCGGTTCGGATCTGTTCCAGTCGGCACTGCGCGCGGCCCTTTGTGACTATCTGGCGGCCGAACGAAGCGGGGTGGTACAATATTCCCGCTTTGCCGTGCCCCATTACCTGATCAGCGATCACGTGCCGGAGGAGGAGGTCGATTTCTACCTTGCCGGGGCGTATCGCTTCGATCCGTTTTTCCGCTGCTGGCGGGAACACCGGGAAAGCGGGGTTCTGCAACTGATTGCGCTGCGGGATGTGGCAGGCCGGGTGGGCGAAAACGCGCGGGATTACAGCCAGCGGTTTCAGCCCAAAACCGGGATGGCGGATGAAATTGCGCTGCTCTGCCCCAAGATCGGTGGCGCGGTGGACAACTATTTCTTCATGCGCGACACCCCCTTTCGCCCGGATGAAGTGCAGGTGCTCAGCAGCCTGTTTCCAACGATCAGGGCTTTGCATGACCTGAACCAGCGATTGTTGCTGACCCGTCTGGGGGACAGCCAGCTGCCCGCCTCCGGGTTTCCGGAATTTGACTGTTTCGTCATCGACGACGCCAATGGCCGACAGGGTTTCGCCAGCACAAACTGGCAGCAGATCATCGGCCAGGATCTTGCCCTGTCAGAAGCCGTGGCACGCGCCCGCAGCGCCGCGCCGGGTGAGCCTGAAAGGGTCGGGGATGTGCGTGTCGTGTCCGAACAGCTGGGCGCGGATTTCCCACCAGCTCCAAACGGGCGCATCACCTTCGTTGTCCGTCGCCCGCCAGCGTCCTCGTCTCTAGTGCTGTCCGAAGTGGTTGAGCAGCTGTTTCAGGATCGGTTGACGGAGCGGGAGATATCGATCTGCAAGCTGGCGCTGCGGGGGTTCCCGTCCGCGTCCATTGCCGAGCAGCTTGGAATCGCGGTGGGGACGGTGAAAAACCACCGCAAGAGCATCTATCGCAAGCTGGATATCACGTCTGAGCGCGAGCTGTTTCTGCTCCTGCTCAACAGTATCGGGGCGCGGGACTAGGGCGTATTTCTCAGAGGTCGTCGGCGTCCCGAAGATAGACCACAAGCGTGCAGCCCTGTTCCGATACGGAATAATGTTTAGTCCCCGATTTCAGGCACACCAGGTCACCCGGTTTGTACACATACCCGTCGTGATCGCGGATATCCCCCTCCAGTACAAAGAACTCTTCATCCCCGATGTGGCGGTGCGGGATGGTGCGCTGACCCGGCAGCATACGGTAGATGTGAAAGCCGAACCCGGTCTTGCCTCCGTTGACCTGCAGAACCTCGCCGTCCATTTCGCCTGTTTCACTCAGAAAGGGGACGAAATCGCCCGACTTGATATTCGCAACCAGCCTCAGGCCGTTCTCAATCTCTTCCATAATTTGTCCTCTTCCAGGGTGCCAGAAACAGATGGGTCTGCCCCAATTGCTTGGCGCAGACCCGGTTTGCTTGGGATAGGAGCAGGAAACCCTTACTTCTTCAGGTTTGTCCAGATCTGGTCATAGACGGCCTGAACCTGCTGGTCGCAGACTTCGATGAAGATGCCCGGACCGGCATTCGCGTGCGGGTTCTTTTCGGGCTTGCTGGCCAGATCGGGGTCCAGGAACGCTTCGACACCGGTGACGCCCGCGTTGTACTGGGCGTAGTTGGTGACGGCCGCGATGTTTTCAGGTTCCAGCAGGAAGTCCATGAAGCGGATCGCGTTGTCCCGGTTCGGTGCGTCCTTCAGCAATACAACGTTGTCCATCCAGGCCACATAGCCCTGCACCGGATAGGCGTATTCGACGTTGGCGCCTTCTTCGCGGGCCTTCGCGGCGAAGCCGTCATAGATCTGGCCCACGGCGGCATCGCCCGAAACCAGCACCTCTTTGGCGGTGTCCGAGTTGAAGGACGACCAATGCTGTTTGGCGTCTTGCAGCATCGCGTTCAGCGCCTTCAGCTGTTCGCGATCCGAAGAACACTGCGGAATGCCCATGTGCAGCGAAGCCATCGCCATGATTTCGCCCTGGGCGTCCAGCATGTTGATCCGGCCCTGCAGCTCTGCCGGCGGGTTGAACAGGATGTCGGTGGTCTGGATGTTGCCGGAATAGACGTCGCGGTTGACGGCAAAGCTGGTTGAGCCCCACTGGTAGGGGATCGAGGACATGCGACCCGGATCAAAGGCGGGATCGGCCCATTCCGGCGCGATGTTGGCTTTGTTTTTCAACTCGCCTTCGGCAATCGTGTCCAGCAGACCCTGATTGCCCATGATTGCGACCATGTAATCGCCGGGCACGGCCAGATCATAGGTGCCGATCGCGCCGGACTTCAGAGAGGCCAGCATCGCCTCGTTGCTGTCGTAGGTGTCCATGGTCACTTCGATGCCGGTTTCAGCCGTGAACTTGTCCAGGACCTCTTGCGGCATGTATTCGAACCAGTGGTACAGGACCAGCTTGCCTTCGGCTGCGGCGGCATTTGCACCAAGAGCCAGGGCAAGGGCCGCGACGCTGCTTTTGACCAGATATTTCATAGTCTTCTCCATCTGTTGGTTACTTTGTGTTGTCTGATTTTCCGACCAGATAGCTGATCGTGACCATCACCACCGATACGCCCAGCAACATGGTCGAGATCGCCATGATGTTGGGTTTGATGCCTTGTTTGACGGATCCGAAGATCGCGGTCGGCAGGGTTTCCACACCGGCCCCTTTGACGAAGTTGGTGATGATGAAGTCATCCAGGCTGACAATGAAGGCCAGCAGGAAGCCAGAGATGATGCCGGGCATCATCAGCGGTAGCAGGATCCGGGTGAAGGCCTGCCGTTTGGTGGCA
Source organism: Paracoccaceae bacterium (assembly GCA_022763485.1). Classification (GTDB taxonomy): domain Bacteria; phylum Pseudomonadota; class Alphaproteobacteria; order Rhodobacterales; family Rhodobacteraceae; genus Aliisedimentitalea. Next base: position 6,823 of record JALEGX010000053.1, read on the forward strand.
TACAGATCCAGCGCCGCCTGTTCATAGCTGTCTTCGATCCCCTGCATCCGGGCCGAGATCGGCAAGTAGGCAAAGGGAATGCAGAAGGCGATATGCGCCAGCAGGATGGTCATGACGCCCCGATCAAAACCGATGGCATTGAAGAAGATCAGGGTGGCAACCGCGGTCACGATTTCGGGCACCATCAGGGGAAGGCTGATCAGGCCAAAGGACACGGTCCGCAGGCGGAACTTGCCTCCGCGCACCATCGCGGTGGCGGCAAGCGTGGCTATGGTGGTGGCCAGCGTGGCCGCGATGATGGCGATCACAAAGCTGTTCCATGCGGCCGATTTGAATTTGGCGCTTTCCGGCCCGGTGAACACATCCGCGTACCAGCGCAGGGACAGGCCCTCCCAGTTGGTCAGCGATTGCGAGGCGTTGAAGCTGTAGATCGTGACCACAAGCAGCGGCGCGTAAAGCACGGCCAGACACAGCAGCGTTATGCTTTTGAAGCCGGTGTAGGATTTGATGTCGAATTGCTTGCTTGCCATGGGTCAGCCCTCCGCTTTTTCGGCTTTGGCCTGTTGCCGGGCAAAGAGCATCAGCAGGATCAGGACCATGGTCAGCAGGATCATCGAAGCCGCAGCACCGAAGGGCCAGTTGCCCGCGTTGCCTTTGAACTGTTCCTCGATCAGCGAACCGATCATGAAGTTCTTCGCGCCGCCCAGCAGGTCCGGGGCAAGGAATGATCCCATCGACGGAACGAAGACCAGGATACAACCCGCGATGACACCGGGTTTGACCGCAGGCAGCAGGATGCGCCGCAGGGTGGTGAACTTGCTGGCGTAGAGATCCGCCGCCGCCTCGGAAAGTGAGAAGTTGTAGCGTTCGACCGCAGCGTAGATCGGCAGCACCATGAACGGCAGGTAGGAGTAGAACAGGCCCAGCTGCACGGCGAAGTTGGTGTTGACGATATGCAGCGGGCTGTCGATCAGGCCCATGCCGATCAGCGCATCATTCAGCGGGCCCTGATCCCGCAGCAGGAACTTCATGCTCACGGTGCGGATCAGCAGGTTCACCCAATAGGGGATGGTGATCAGGAACACCCAGACCGGGCGCATACGCTCGGGCCGCGTGGCAATGAAGTAAGCCGTGGGGAAGCCAATGGCCAGGCTGAGCAGGGTTGCCGCAGCCGCCTGCCAGATCGATCGCCAGAAGATGGTCACATAGGTCCATTCGATGGCGCAGGGTTCATCCCCGAACAGGCCCCGGTCGCAGAAGAATTGGTCGTAGGCCGCGAAAGAGAATTCCCAGACGACGCCGCCCCGGAATTCCTTGGTCAGGAAGGAATAGACCAGCATCATCCCGACAGGGGCCAGCACCAGGATGCTCAGCGTGACCCAGGCCGGCAACAGCAGCCATGTGCGGGCTTCCTTGTAGGTGTCGGTGTTTGCGCTGCCGCCGCTTGCCGCTCCGCCCGCCATCAGTCCACCAGGAGGCGCGCGGCCCCCAGCTCCATGTTGACGAACATCTCCGAGCCCGGCTCAAAGATCCGCTTGTTGCCGCGATCCGAGTTCGAAGTGCGAACCACGAAGTCCGGGCCTTCGTCCAGCGCCACGATGGTGGTGATGTCGGTCCCGATGAAGATGTTTTCCTTCACCCGGCCATGCAGGCTGCCATCGCGTTCCGGTGCCCCTGACATGTACAGGCGTTCCGGGCGGATCGACATATGAACCTTGGCCCCGACGCCGATGCCGTCCACCGCGTTGCAGGTCAGTTGATGCCCGCCGCCCAGATGGCAGGTGGCGCGACCGTCGTCGATGGCATCCACCGAAACTTCCAGCAGGTTGGTTTCACCGATGAAATCCGCCACGAACATGTTGTGGGGACGTTCGTAGATATCGGTCGGAGCGCCCAGCTGCTGCAATTCACCGGCCGACATCACCGCGATGCGGTCAGACATGGTCAGGGCTTCTTCCTGGTCGTGGGTGACAAAGATGAAGGTGATCCCTGTTTCACGCTGCAGATGCTTCAGCTCCAGCTGCATCGCTTTGCGCAGCTTCAGGTCAAGCGCCGACAACGGTTCGTCCAGCAGCAGAACTTTTGGTTGTGGCGCCAGCGCACGCGCCAGCGCCACACGCTGCTGCTGACCGCCCGAGAGCTGTGACGGCTTGCGTGCAGCAAATTGACTGAGCTGGACCAGTTCCAGCATCTCACCCGCCTTGCGACGCGCTTCGGATTTGGACTTGCCCCGCATTTCCAGGCCGAACCCGACATTGTCCAGGATCGTCATATGCGGAAACAGGGCGTAGTTCTGAAACACCGTATTCACCGGCCGCTTGTTCGGCGGCAGCGTTTCGATCTCATCCCCGTAGAGGAAGATCGCGCCTTCGGTCACGTCTTCGAACCCGGCGATCATCCGCAAGAGTGTGGTCTTCCCGCAGCCGGATGGCCCAAGCAGCGTGAAGAATTCATTGTCCATGATCGAAAGCGAGATCCGCTTGAGTGCGGTGAAGTCGCCATAGCGCTTTACGGCGTCACGCACGTCGATCGCGATTTGTTCCCTGTCAGACAAGCGTGCCTCCCAGTCATACAGAAATTTCCATCCTGTATATCCCGGAGGTCTGACGGCACTGAATAATTGACTTCCTCACCAGCCATTAGGCTGAGCCTAAGCATTCCGAAGACTATTGCGATGCCATAAAAAATTGCGGTCTCGCGCTGATCCTCAGCACTGTCGAAACCTGCCGTTGCAGGCGGGTATTGCACCCGCTGACGGGCTTTGACTTTGCCTATGCCGGGGCAAGGTCGAGCCGAGCTTTTTGCGAGTCGCTGCAAATGCCGTTGGCTTTGGGGCTTACTCAGCAGAAAGCAGGTCGGAAAGCAAATGCAGACATTTCTGCGCGGCAGTGTTCTGCGCGCCGTGACGCGTCAGCCGGGCATAGATGTGGGTGCCTTTCGAAAACCAGCCGCCCGGCAGTTCAACAAGATCGCCGCGTTCGACATAGCTGTTCACGAAGCCCCGCCATCCCAGCGCCAGCCCGTTGCCGGCAACGGCGGCCTCCAGCAGGTAGACATAATTGTCGTGGGTTTCCGAAATCGACCAGTCAGCCGCCGCTGGTCGGTCGGTCAGCCAGTCGGTCCAGCTCAGCCAGCCATGGTTTTCCCGTTGCAGGCTCAGCAGGGGCGGGGGTGGCCCGTTCCCGTCCAGAGCGGCGACGGCCTGATCAACGATTGCACGGGTTCCGACCGGTTTGATCTCTTCCGGGCAGACGATGACATGCTGGCGCTCTGGCGGAGCAGAGGCATATTCGAAAACGATATCAGCCCCGGTGTCGATCGCTGCCTGAACCAGATTGTATTCTGCGGTCAGCAGGCGCAGTTCGACCTGCGGTCCCAATATCCGCCGCAGCATGGCGTATCGCGGCATGACCAGAAGGTGGGAAACGGTATGGGAGCAGACCAAAGTCACCTCACGGCCGGTTGTGGCAAGGTCTTCTATCGCGCTTTGCAAACCGTCAAGCATCTGAACAACTTGCATGAAAAAGCCCTCTCCCGCGCGGGTCAGCCGTATTCGGGCGCCGCTTCGGTCAAAGAGGTCGGTGCCAAATCGGATCTCAAGGTTCCTGATGTGGCGGCTGATCGCAGGTTGTGAGGTGTTCAGCTCTTCCGCCGCACGGGCAAAGCTTTGTCGCCGTGCCACCGCCTCGAAGGCGATCAGAGAGTTGGTTGAGGGCAGGTTGTACTTCCGGCTTGCCATATCAATTCTGATATTGGTTGATGCATGCAAAGGCAATGGATTTCAGGATCGGGATTGCTCAGTCTGACCCCCAGTCACGTCAATCAATCGAGTGCTCCATGGAACCCTATGTCAAGCCAACCAAGTGGCAGAACCCGAAGGTGAAGCTGTTCCCGCATCAGGTCGGGTTCACCTGTCCGCCCCATGACTATGATGCGGCCCCGTCCGATTTTCTGCGCATGGCGCCCCGCAGTGTTGGCGTGCATGGCCGTATGCTGCATGTGCCGGATTACGCCCATCGGCTGGACCAGCGGAAGCAGAACTTTGGCCTGCTGGAAGAGTTCGTGGAATGCATGGCCAACAATGGTGCCGATGTCTGCGGCCAGGTCGGTTCCAACTGGGTTCATGCCAGTGGGCTGGGGGTCGAAGGTATCCGACAGCACATCGACATGCTGAGCGACAAGTATGAAACCCCGTTCCACATGGCCGGCTACGCGATGGTCGAAGCCCTGCGGGACCGCAACGTGGAAAAGGTTGCGCTGAACGCCTGCTACCATCCTGACAGCTGGTACAAGGGCACGGTCGGATTTCTGCGTGAAGCGGGGTTTGACGTGGTCTGGGCGGGCAATTTCTTTGATCAGGGCTGGTTCCCGTCCCAGCAGGAGGTGGACGACTGCATCTGGTGCTTCGATGAAGAGCTGATCTGGAAATCTTTCGACTACACCGCCGATAAGGCGCCCAATGTGGATGCCTATCTGATCAACGGTATGAGCAACTATCGCCGCGAATCGGACGGCATTGCGCAGCGACCGGTTCACTATGCTGCCGAACTGGAGGCGCGATTGGGCAAGCCGGTGATCGGCCACGACATCGCGCTCTACTGGCGCATCTTCAAAACGCTCGGCCTTGCGCCGGAAACTCAACAGGGCAGCCTGCTTGCCTCTTTGAAGGATTGATGGACATGCACAAGATCGTAGCTCTCTGGGCGATTCCTCGGTCCACTTCGACCGCGTTCGAATGGATGATGCGCCAACGCGGGGATCTGGATTGTTTGCACGAACCCTTTGGGGAAGCCTGGTATCAGGGCGAAGACCCGCTTTGGCCGCGGTTCACCGAAGGGGAAAAGACAACGCCGGGCCTGACGCTGGAAAGCGTTTGGGACGACATCCGTGCAAGGGCCGAAAAAGGCCCCGTGTTCCTGAAGGATTTTCCGCATTATATCAATCATATGTGGGATGCAGACTTCCTGTCGCACTTCACCCATGCCTTCCTGATCCGCGACCCGGCAAAAACGATCACGTCGATGTATGACAAGTGGCCGGATTTCGATGAGCTGGAGGTGGGCTTCCCGGAGCAGCGGGCGTTGTTCGACCTGTTGACTGCTCTGAACGGCGCACCACCGCCAGTGGTGGACAGCGACGATCTGCTGGAAAATCCGCATGACATGACCCGTGCGTTCTGTGAGGCGGTTGATATCCCGTTCCTGCCCGAGGCGCTGAGCTGGGAGCCGGGCGGCGATCCCTCTGCGCACAGCTGGTGGGATGGTGGGTCCTTCCACGCCAATCTTGCGAAGTCGACCGGCCTGAAACCGCAGAAGCGCAAATATGTGGATCTGGAAAACACCCCGGAACGGGTCCGGCGTGTACACCGCAGGATGCGCCCGCATTACGACCACATGTACAAGACGCGCTTGCGGGTGCCGCAGATGGCGTGATCAGGGCTTCAGCCGGGTGTGCTCTGGGGCGTCTGGGTCAGCCAGTCGAACACCAAGGCCGCCCGGTCTGATGACTGGTTGTGGAGCTGCACATAGAAATCGAGCGGCGAAGAGATGGTTTCGGGCAGCAGCTTGATCAGCTTGCCCGCCTCCAGCAGTTCGGAGGTCAGCCCCTCCCAACCCAGAACCGCCCCCATGTCATCCTGCGCGGCCTGCAATGCGATGACATAATTGTTCACCCGGTGGGCCGATCCCAGTTCACCGGTGAACCCCAGCGCCTTGGTCCAGGCGTGCCAATCGGTCCAGTCACTTTCGGGGGCGTCCAGGTGGATCAGGGGAACCCGTGCCAGGTCGGCCACTTCGGTGATGGCGTGCTGCTGGGCAAAGCGTGGGCTTCCCAGCGCCATGATTCTATCATGGAACAGGGCACGACAGCGCCCGGTTGCGCGGGACAGATCACCGTAGTGGATGCTCAGATCACAATCCGATTCATCCCTCCCCTGATCGCTGACCACCTGCGCCACGGAGATATGGCCATAGGTCTTCCAGAATTGCGCCAGCCGCGGGGTCAGCCAGAGCGAACTGACAGCCGTGGTTGAGCGGATGGTCACGGCGCTGCGGTCACGCTGGCCCCGCAGCTGAGTGACCGCCTCGTTGATGCCTTCAAACCCCCGCTGCAGCGCCACCAGCAGATAAGCGCCGCTCTCTGTCAGCTCGACGCCGCGATGGTGCCGCCGAAACAGTTTGCACTGCAATTCCTGTTCCAGTGCCTTGATCTGGTGGCTGACCGCCGCGGGGGTCACGTTCAGCTCTTTCGCCGCCTGTTTGAAGCTGACGGTTCTGGCGGCGGCTTCAAAGCTGACCAGCGTTCCCATCGGGGGCAGGGTATAAGGGCGACTGGGCAAGTTCATCTGATCCTTATCATCAGAAAAATCCCTGATATTGGCGAAAATGGCGTCAATCAGATTAGTTCAGCTAACTCATGATGAATTTTTTTACAATTGCCGCAAGGCGGATTTACCAGAAAATACGCGATCAGGTTCACCTCACCAACGCGAACAGGATGAAAATGACCACCCAAGCTTCACCGTTGCTCGACGACGCGCTTCACGCCACGCGGCAATCTTTTGACAAGATTCCGGTTGTGGATCTGGCGCCGCTTCTGGACGGCAGCGACCCGCAGAAAACCGCAAAGGACATCCATTGGGCGCTGTCCAACGCGGGGTTCATGTATGTGAAAAACCACGGCGTCGCAGCTTCGGTTGTCGATAACGCCTTTGACCGCACCCGCGCGTTTTTTGACCTGCCGCAGGCGGAAAAGGACAAGCTGCATATCTCGAAGTCCGGCGAAGCGCTGCGCGGGTATATCGAGCCGTTTGGCGAAAACACCGACCCCGGCAAGACCAAGGACCTGAAAGAGTGCTTCGACATCGGCCCCGAAGCTAGCCCCAACGGGCCGTTCTTTGGTCCCAACCAATGGCCCGAAGATGCGCTGGTCCCCGGCTTCCGTGATGCGGTTTACGGCTACCACGAAGAAATGAAGCGTCTGTCCATGACGCTGCTGTCCGGGATCGCCCGCAGCCTGGACCTGGCACCTGATTTCTTTGAGGCGAAGCTGCAGAACCCGATCAGCATTCAACGCCTGCTGCATTACCCGCCACAAACCGGCCAGGTGGACGAAAGCATCATCGGCATCGGCGCGCACACCGACTATGGCAACCTGACGATCCTGGCCCAGGACGATGTGGGCGGCTTGCAGGTGATGAACCGCGATGGCGTCTGGGTCGAAGGCACGCCGATCCCGGATACGTTCGTGATCAACATCGGGGATCTGGTGCAGCGACTGACCAACGACATCTATCTGGCCAACCTGCATCGGGTTGTGAACACCTCGGGGCGCGAGCGGTATTCGATCCCGTTCTTCATCGACGCGGATTTCGACGCCAGCTTTGGGCCGCTGCCTTCTTGCGTGAGTGCAGAAAACCCGTCCCGGTATGACACGGTCACCTGCGGGTCCCACAAGTTTTCCCGCTTCAAGAAAAGCTTCCCGCATTTGCAGGCCGCGGCCTGAGCCCGGCCTGTTCCGTTCTGACATATCTGCCTGCGCCAAGGTCTGGCGCGGGCAGAACACCTAAAACACAGCGGCCCCCGACCGGAGGCCGCGAAACTTTTGAAGGAGACACAGTATGAAATCGCATGCCAAGGTCGTCGTTGTCGGCGGTGGGTGTGTAGGGGCTTCGATCCTCTACGGTCTGACAGAGCACGGATGCAGTGATGCCGTGATGCTGGAACGCACCACGCTGACCTCCGGGTCCACCTGGCATGCTGCCGGTCTGCTGGTGACCTTCGTGCGGTCGCACAATGTCTCCAAGATGACACTGGAAACCATCCGCATCTATTCGGAAGTCGAAAAGAAGCTGGGAACATCTGTCGGGTTGAAGAAAGTCGGCCAGCTGCGCGTCGCCAACACCCCCGAGCGCTGGGACGAATTCCAAAGCTACCTGTCGGTGGCCGAAGCAGCGGATGTGCCCTGTCGTCTGGTCACACCGGAAGAGATTGCCGAAATTCACCCGCTGCTGAACCAGTCCGACAGCATTCAGGGCGGCATCCTGCACACCGAAGACGGCTATGTGAACCCGGCCGACATCACCATGGCGCTGGCGAAACTGGCGCGGGACGCAGGCGCCAAGATCTATCAGAACACCGAAGCGCAGTCGTATGAGAAGCTGGAAAACGGCCACTGGAAAGTGACCACAAGCGAGGGTGAGATCACCTGTGAACACCTGATTTTTGCCACCGGCAACTACGCTCGTGAAAACGCCCGCCGGGTTGGTCTGGACCTGCCCTGTATCCCGATCGTGCATCAGTATTGGACCACGGAAACCGTGCCGCTGTTGATTGAGCGCAAGAAACAGGGCCTGCCCGAATTCCCGATCCTGCGCGACGAAGACTATGGCGCCTACCTGCGCGAAGACACCGGCGGCATTCAATTTGGTCCCTATGAGTTCGAAAAGGACCTCAAAACCTGTTTCGAAGATCGCGTGCCGCCTGAATTCGGCGCCGATCTGATGCCTGAAGATTTCGAAGCCGTGGAAACCCAGTGGGAGCGCGCCATCGAACGCGTGCCGACGCTGGGCGAAGTGGGGCTCAAGGCTAATACCCGCGGCCCGTTCCAGATGACGCCGGACGAACTGCCGCTGGCCGGTCCTGCGCCGGGGCATGACAACCTGTGGCTGGCCGAAGGCATGCCGGGCGGCATCCTGTGGGGCGGCACCGTCGGCAATCAGCTGGCGCAGTGGGTCCTGAACGGCGCGCCGTCGATCGACATGTCCGAACTGGACCCGCGCCGCTTTGGTGATTTTGCGTCGAAACGCTGGACCGTGGACAAGGTGCGCGAAACTTGGGGCAACCACATGCACGCGCATGTCCCGGGCGAAGACCTGTATTCGGCGCGTCCGATGCGCACCATGGGGTCCTATGACCTCTTGACCGCCAAAGGCGCCGTCTGGACCACCTACAACGGTGTTGAGTTCCCGAAATGGTTCGCGCCCAGCCCCGAAGAGGCAATCCCGGCGCATAGCTTCCGCAAGACCCACGCCTGGCCCCATGTCGAGGCCGAGGTGCAGACCACCCGCGAAGAGGCCGGCTTCCTGGACATGTCGCCGATGACCAAGTTCACCGTGCGCGGCCCCGGTGCGGCGCAATGGCTGGACAGCATCATGGCCAACAAGCTGCCCAAAGTTGGTCGCATGACCCTGTCCCTGCTGCTGAACGAACGGGGGGGCATGGACGGCGAATACACCATCGTGCGTTATGCCGAGGATGACTTCTATCTGGTCTCCACCCCGAACGGCCAGGTTTACAACTGGGATCAGCTGTCGAAACTGATGCCCAAGGACGGTTCGGTCGTGATGGAGGACATTTCAGAGCAGATGGGTGTCATCGCCCTGGCCGGTCCAAAATCGCGCGAAATCCTGCAGCAGTTCACCGACAACGACCTGTCGAACGAAGCCTTCCCGTGGCTCTCGGCGCAGATCGGCGAGTTTGGCTATGCCAAGGGCGTGCATCTGCTGCGCGTCAGCTACACCGGTGAGCTGGGTTGGGAAATTCACCATCCTGCGAACTACAACCGCCACATCGTTGATCAGTTGCTCAAGGCGGGCGTGCGGCCCTTCGGGGCCCTGGCGCTGGAATCCATGCGTCTGGAGAAATCCTATCGCGCGATCAACCGCGAGATCTGCAAGGATATGACCCCGCTGGAGGCTGATCTGGATCGTTTCGTGGCCTACACTGAAAAGGTCCAGGGCGTCGTGCGCGAGCGTGAGTTCATCGGCAAAGAGGCGCTGCTGAAGCAGAAAGAAGCCGGTGACTACAAGACACTGGTCACGCTCAAGCTGCCGTTCTGCGACACGTCGGTCATCGCTTATGAGGCCGTCTACAAGGATGGTGAGATTGTCGGGCGCGTTACCTCGGGCGGCTTCTCCTACTACTGCCAGCATGACATCGCGATGGCACAGGTGCCGCAGGATCTGACGGCTCCGGGCACCAAGATGCAGGTGAAAATCCACAATGAAATGCGGGATGCAGAGGTCATTGATGTCTGCGCCGTTGATCCCACCAGCGCCCGTGCGCGGGCCTGAGAAGGAGGCTGACAATATGGTTGAAGTCAAGAAACGTGCCAGTCGTGGTGGCCGCGCGGCGCGGGTTCAGGCCCGCACCAACCCGCCGCCCGTCTATCTGCCCGCGCTGAACCGCAAGGTGGGCCCCATCGACCTGCTTGGCCCCGAAGGGGTCGAGCGGATCCACAACGCGGCGATGACGATCCTGGAAACCACCGGGATCGAATTCCGCGATCCGGTGGCGTTGGCCGACTGGAAGAAATACGGCGCCGATGTGCAGGGCGAGCGCGTGCGGATCGGCCGCGACATGCTGATGGATCTGATCTCCAGCGTGCCCTCCGAATGGGCCTATGCGGCGCGGAACCCGGACCGTTCGCTGCGGGTCGGCAACCGGCATTCGGTGTTCGCCAACGCCTATGGCGCGCCGTTTGTCTACGATCTGGAAGGCAAGCGCCGTCCGTCGACGCTGGAAGATGCGCACAACTTCTTCAAGATGTCGCAGATGAGCCAGTCGATGATGGTGCCGGGGATCCTGCCGGTTGAACCGCAGGACGTGCCGGTGCCGCATCGCCACCTGGAACTGGTCCACGCCGCTCTGACGCTGACCGACAAGCCGATCAAGGGCTCTGTCCTGTCCGAGCAGGCGGCGCGGGACACGGTGGACATGGTGCGTATCGTCTTCGGGGAAGAGTTCGTGGACAACAACGTGGTTCTGGCCGCGCTCCTCAATTGCAACACGCCGCTGGTCTGGGATGAAACCATGCTGGAGTCCTTGCGCGTTTACGCCGCTGCGAACCAGCCTTGCCTTCTGTCACCCTTCGTTCTGGCAGGTGCCTCTGCCCCGGCCAGCCCGCAGGGTGGTGTGGCTCTGCTGATCGCGGAAAGCCTGGCGGGCATGGCCTACAGCCAGATCATCCGGCGCGGTGCGCCCATGGTGCTGGGCGTGGCGATCATGGGTGTGTCGATGAAGACCGGCGCCCCGATGATGGGGTCGCCGGAACCGGGGCTGATGAACCTTCTGGTGGGCCAGATGGCGCGCTTCTATGGCGTGCCGTGGCGGACCTGCACCATGTGGACCGGATCGAAGACCCCGGACATGCAGGCGGCGTTCGACACCGCCAATACCATGTGGCCGGTGCTGTTGGGTGGCGCGAACTATATCGTGCATTCTGCCGGTTTCCTGGAAGGGGCGCTGGGTGTCAGCTATTCAAAATGGGTGCAGGACACGATGCAGCTGGAGAACTTCCATCGCTTCTTCAGCGGGCTTCAGGAAGAGAACCTGGACGCCCTTCTTGGTGACATCGAAAACATCGGTCCGGGGGGGCATTTCCTGGGCACCGATCACACCCGTGAAAACCCGATGCACATGAACCCGCTGCAAAACAATGACAGCTTTGAACAGTGGGAGGCTGAGGGGTCAAAGACCTCGGAAGAGGTGGGGCTGATCGAGGCAAAGCGAATCCTTGAAAGCTATGTCAAGCCACCCATGGACGAAAATCATGCCGGTGAACTGAGTGAATTCGTCGCAAAACGTCGTGCTCAATACACCGCATGACGCAGATCATAGGCGAGGCGCGAAAATCGCCTCGCCGTATTTCTTTTTTCAGGAGCAGTAAAATGACGGATATTCCGACGACGACACTGTCCATCGATGAAGTAAGGGCGCTGGCAAAAGCGGTTCTGGTCAAGGCTGGAATGGACGAACACGGCAGCGATGTGCTGGCCGACATCGTCACCCGGTCCGAACGCGACGGTCCCCGCAGCCACGGGCTGCGCATGTTGCCGGTCTATGTGCAGAGCTTTGACTCGAACTACGCCAACACGGCCGCAAACCCGACGATCACCCGCCTGGCACCGGGCGTTCTGCGTGGCGACGGGGACAACGGCTATTTCCAGATCGTCGTGGACAAGGCCCGCGAAGATCTGATCGCTGCGGCCAAGGAAAACGGGATCGCGGCGCTGACCTGTTCCAACTGTCACCATCTTGGCGGGCTGCGCTTCGATACCGAGCCGCTGGCCGAGGCCGGTCTGGTGGCGCTGGGCGTGGTGAACTCACTCTCCATGGTCGTTCCGCAGGGTGGGCAGCGTCCTGTTTACGGGACCAACCCGATGTCCTTTGCCTGTCCGCGTGATGGCGCGGCACCGATCGTATGGGATCAGGCGTCTTCGGTCGTGGCGCTGATGGACGTTCGGATGGCCGCCGCCGAAGGTCATGACCTGCCGCTTCCGGGTGGTCTGGGTGCGGATGGCCAGCCCACGACCGATCCAAATGCGATCCTGGAAACCCGCAGCCTGCTGCCGTTCGGGGAACACAAGGGCGCGGCAATCGCCTTCATGGTCGAAGTTCTGGGCGCAGCCCTTGCCGGCGGTACCCTGTCTGTCGACAATGCCGAACGCGAAGCCCATGGCGCGCTCAACATCAAGGGCGGCGCAACCCTGATCGCCATTGACCCGACGCGTTTTGGCCATGCCGGTTTTCACGATCACATCGCACGCATCTGTGCCGAAATCGAAGGCAACGGCGATGCCCGTGTTCCGGGCGATGGCCGCCTGTCCAAGCGCAGCACCGCGCTGGAACAGGGTGTGACAGTCGCAACTGAACTGCTGAACCAGCTAAGGGAACTCCAGTGACCCAATCCAAATCGATCATTGTGATCGGCGGCGGGGTCGTCGGGATATCCTGTGCATTGTCGCTGCAGGCGGATGGGCATGACGTGACCGTGCTGGAACCCGGTCCGGTGGGCGAGGGGGCCAGCTGGGCCTCTTGCGGCTGCATCGCGGTGGGCGAGATCGTGCCGCTGTCGCAGCCCGGAATGCTGATGAAGGTGCCGGGCTGGTTGCTGCACCCGGAGGCGCCCCTGTCCCTGCGTCCGGCAACGGCACTGGGGCTGATGCCATGGTTTGCCCGGTTTGCCGCCAATTCCATTCCGACGCGAATGCGATCCATCGCGGCGGATCTTGCCAAGCTGACATTCGTGGCCACCGATGACTTCAAGGCGCAAATTGCCGATATCGGCCATCCCGAACTGCTGGTCGAACGGCCGGTGCTGAAGCTGTTCGATGATGAGGGCGACAAGGCCACCATGGGCGCGGCCTTCGATCTGGCCCGAGAGCTGGGCTGCACGATTGATGAGATCTCTGGCCTGGAAGCGCATGACATCGAGCCGGGCATTGCACCTGATTTCCGCTATGCGGCGGTGCTGCGTGACTGGAGCTATGTGACAGACCCACGTAAGCTGGTGCTGAAGCTGACTGAGGCTTTCCTGACGCGCGGGGGCCGGGTGTTGCCGGTATCCGGCGCCGATTTCGAGCGTGACGGCGCGCAGATCACCGCCGTTGTCTGCTCCGACGGTCAGCGCCTTGCCGCGGATGAGGTCATCCTGGCGGCAGGCACCCAATCCAAACCCCTTGCCAAGAAGCTGGGGGTGACGCTGCATCTGGAAGGGGTCATGGGGTATTCAACGGCCCTTCCCGATCCGGGTGTCGAACTTAAGCACACGGTGTTCTACCCGAAGGGAGGCTTCGGGATCACACCCTACGAAGACGCGCTGGCGGTTGCCGGCACTGTCGAATTTGCCAGCCTGAATGCCGCGCCGAAATGGCGCCGTGCCGATGTGCTGGTCAAACGTGCGCATCGGGTTCTGCCCGGCTTGCGGACGGACACCCGCGAGCGCCGCATGGGGCGGCGCCCATTCACACCCGACACGCGGCCGATCATCGGTCGCAGTCGTTCTATTGCCAACATGTGTTTTGCCACTGGCCACGGCCAGCTGGGTTTGACTTTGGGGGCAACAACCGGGCGCATCGTTGCGGATATCGTCGCCGCACGGTCCATCGCCCTCGATATCGGCGCATACACGCCTGACCGTTTCCATCATTCCGGTCGCGCCGATGTCGGAACCAACCTACAGGGAGGACGAAATGACGACTAAACCACCGTTTACGGACTTGGACATCAAGACCGCAGAAAAGGGCTTTTACCAGGGCCATTCACTAGAAATTGCGATGCTCAGCAAAGCCATCATGATTGGGCTTGTGCTTTGGGCGCTCGTCTTTCCGGCCAACGCCAATGGCGTTCTGGGCAGCGTGAACTGGACGCTGCTGGAAAGCTTCAACACGTTCTATATCCTCATCGTTGGCTTCTTCTTCTTTTTCCTCTTGGCCGTGGCCTTGATCCCATCCACCGGTAACCGGATCATGGGACCCGCAGGCGAAAAACCCGAGTTTTCGAATTTTTCTTGGTTCTCCATGATGTTCGGCGCTGGTCTGGGTGTGGGCCTGATGGTGTATGCGACGGCGGAACCGCTTGGTCTCTGGGGTTCGAACCCAGTGGTTGTTGGTGGCGATGTTACCGGCAATACTGAAGAAGCGCTGACCTCGGCTTATCGCTATACCTTCCTGCACTATGGCTTCCACGCTTGGGCCATCTATGTGGTGACCGGTCTGTCGCTGGCCTATTTCGCCTATACCCGTGGAATGCAACTGACCATCCGCACCGCTTTGACCCCGCTGTTTGGCTCGCTGATGAATGGTTTCCTGGGGCACGTTGTTGACGTGCTGGGTGTTGTCGCCACCATTCTGGGTGTGTCCGTGACCATTGGTTTCGGCGTGTCGCAGTTCATCGACGGTCTTTATGCCATCAGCGGCATGGGTTGGCTGATGGATCTGGGCGGTGAAACACCTACACCCAGCACTGTTGGCCTGATCGCGGGTCTGCTGTCCATCATGACGTTGTCGATCATCTCGGCTGTGTCCGGTGTTGGTCGTGGTGTGAAGTATCTGTCGAACCTGAACCTGGTGCTGTCGCTGGTTCTGCTGCTGACCTTTGTGGTCTTCGGCTCGTTCCTGTTCGCGATGACCACCTATGCCTCGGCGATGGTGGACTACATCCTGAACTTCCTGTCGCTGAGCTTCGAAGCCTACGGTCCGCTGTCGTCCGCAGCCTTTGACGCGGCTCTGCCTGCTGAAGCATCTGCACACGCGGACGCTCTGCGGGGTGGTGCAACCAACGCATGGGGATCTTATGACGGGTTCGTCTCCGGTCTGGAAGGCGATGCAGCAGCGCTGCCGTCGGAAGTTCTGGCCGCTTCTTACGAAGCTGGTGCCCAGGGTCGTCTGTTCGGTTGGCAAGCGGGCTGGACCACCTTCTACTGGGCTTGGTGGATTGCGTTCTCGCCGTTCGTTGGCCTGTTCCTGGCGCGCATTTCCAAAGGTCGTACCGTTCGTGAGTTCATCATCGGCTGCGTGATCGCACCGGCGCTGGTCTGCTTTGCTTGGATGACCATTCTGGGCGGCACCGCTATTGATCTGGAACTGAGTGGCGTTGCTGATGGCTCGATCATCGGTGCCTCGACCACCAACAAGCTGTTTGCAACTCTGCAGCAGATGATTTCCGGTGGGCTGCTCTCCGGTATCACCATCATGTGTGTGGTCCTGATCCTGACCTTCCTGGTCACTTCGGCGGACTCGGGCATCCTGGTTATGAACACCATCATGTCGGGTGGCGATCAGGAAGTCGGCAACAAGCACAAGATCGTTTGGGGCCTGATCCTGACAGCCGTGATCGGCACCCTGCTGATCGCAGGTAAAACCAACGGAGGGGCCGACCCGATGGAAGCGCTGAAAAGTGCGATGATCATCGGTGCCCTGCCGTTCACCATGGTCATGGGCCTGATGTGTATCGCATTGGCCAAGGCACTGTTCCGTGACGGTCAACGCGCCAAGAGCGGTCTGAGTGCCGCGGCTGAATAACCCGGTTCACATCGATTGAGACCCTGAAGGGCGCGGTTCATTCCGCGCCCTTTTCTTTTTTCAACACGCGATCGACGGGCGTTCTCCGGCTCGATAATGTTGTGTCGGTGAAATGCTGATCTGTGTCGGTTTACTACAATCTTGGGGTAGAGCGATCGCTCTACTTTTCGAATTATGGTCGATACAGAACAGCAAATTGCCCGGAACCTTGAACGTCAATTCGCCGAGATGGGGTTTGCGACCCAAGGGGTTGAAGCCCTGCGTGCGGGAGCGGATGTGTCTCTGCGCACGCTTTACAAATACTTCCCCAGCCGCGAGGCGATGGTGATCGGCGCACTGGACTACCGTGATCGGACCTATGCCGAATGGATCGGAGAGGGACCTGACGCTGGGGCGGCGCATGTGCTTCACGTGCTGCACCGCCTGTCCGACTGGCTACACCAGATCTCGAACATGGGTTGCCTGTTTCGAAACGCACTGGCGGCCTACCCGGAAAGTGAACCGATCCGCAGCGCGGTGGAGGCACACAAGGCGCATGTCCGCGAAATGTTTCGCCGCCGGCTGACCCATGCGGCGCCGGATTGCCCGATCGAGGACCTGACCCTGGCCCTGTTCCTGCTGCATGAGGGGCTGACCGAAAGCGCCCGGTTGATCGGACCCGAAGCTGCCACAGCAGCCACCCTGAGATGTGCGCGGGCGCTGCTGGCCGCTGAAGAGATTTATTGAGTTCCGGCATCGCAACCGGACAACAACCCAAGGAAACGGACATGAAGATCCAGGAAATCCACATCTACGCCCATGACCTGCCGGTCAAGAATGGCCCCTACACGATGGCAAACGCCGAGGTCTGGGCGCTGGATACCACGCTGGTCAAGCTGGTGGCCGATGATGGCACGGTCGGTTGGGGGGAAACCTGCCCGGTTGGCCCGACCTATGCCGAGGCCCATGCCGGTGGCGCGCGTGCGGCGCTGATGGCCATGGCCGAGGGGCTGATTGGCGCGGACCTTTGGCCGCTGTCGTTGCACCGCAAGATGAACAGCCTGCTGACCGGGCACAACTATGCCAAGGCGGCGTTGGATATTGCAGCGCACGACCTGATCGGGCGCAAGCTGGGCGTCAATGTGGCGGATCTTCTGGGCGGCGCCCTCACCGATCGTGTGCCGTCCTACTATGCAACCGGCGTCGGCGCGCCGGATGACATTGCCCGTCTGGCTCGCGAAAAGCTGGCGGAGGGGTATCCGCGCCTGCAGGTTAAAGTTGGTGGCCGCCCGGTAGAGATCGACATCGAAACGATCCGCAAGGTCTGGGAAGTGGTGCAGGGTACCGGCATGCGTCTGGCAGTGGACGGCAACCGCGGTTGGACCACCCGTGACGCGCTGCGGGTCAGCCGTGAATGCCCGGACATTCCGTTCATCATGGAACAGCCCTGCAACACCTATCAGGATCTGGAAAAAATCCGTCCGCAGGTCAGCCACGGCATCTACATGGATGAGAACAGCGTCGATCTGAACACCGTGATCTCCGCCGCGGGTACCGGCCTGGTGGACGGGTTTGGCATGAAAGTGACCCGCATCGGTGGCTTGCAGAACATGCGCACGCTGCGTGACATCTGTGAGGCCCGCAACCTGCCGCACACCTGTGACGACAGCTGGGGCGGGGACATCATTGCTGCCGCCTGTACCCAGATCGCCGCCACGGTGCGCCCCGAACTGATGGAAGGGGCCTGGCTGGCCGCTCCTTACATCGAGGGCAATTACGACGATGAAAACGGCATCCAGATTGTCGGCGGCCATATTCAGCGCCCAACCGGTGCCGGGCTGGGCCTCGTCCCGGATGAAGCGAAATTTGGAGCGCCCGTCGCGTCCTATGGAGGCTGATCCATGATCCCCGAAACAATGCATGCGGTGCATCTGACGGGCCATGGCGGCCTGGACAAGCTGGTGTATCGCAGTGACGTTCCCGTGCCGCAGCCGGGCGCGGGTGAAGTGCTGATCCGCGTTGCCGCGGCGGGTGTGAACAACACCGATATCAACACCCGGATCGGCTGGTACTCCAAGGCGGTGACCGGCGATACCGAAGCCGGAGGGGCCGAAGGGTTCGAAACGGTCGACGACGATGACGCAAGCTGGTCCGGCACGCCGCTGACGTTTCCGCGGATCCAGGTGGCCGATGTCTGCGGTCATGTCGTTGCCGTTGGCGACGGCGTTGACCCTGTGCGCATCGGTGAGCGGGTGATCGTCCGCAATATGTTGCGGACCTATGTCGACTATCGCCCCTATGAGTGCTGGACCATCGGCAGCGAATGCGACGGTGGTTTTGCCCAGTACTGCAAGGCCCCATCGTGCGAAACGCATGCGGTTTCCTGTGACTGGGACGATGCCGAACTGGCCGCGATCCCCTGCGCCTATTCCACCGCCGAAGGCATGCTGCATCGCGCCAGTGTGGGGGCAGAGACGGTGCTGGTGACCGGGGCCTCCGGTGGCGTCGGCTCGGCGGCTGTGCAGCTGGCCAAGCGCCGGGGCGCACATGTGATCGCGCTGTGTTCGCCGTCCAAGGCGGACGCCGTGCGCGCGCTGGGTGCCGATCGTGTGCTGGACCGCAACGCGGATCTGGTGGCCGAGCTGGGTGAGGGCAGTGTTGATGTTGTCGTCGATCTGGTGGCGGGTCCCGGCTGGCCGCAGCTGCTGGATGTCTTGCGGCGGGGTGGACGCTACGCCACCGCAGGTGCCATCGCCGGTCCGATCTGTGAGATCGACATCCGGACGCTCTATCTGAAGGATCTGACCCTGTTCGGCTGTACCTTCCAGGACGACATCGTCTTTGAAAACCTGGTCAAATACATCGAGGCGGGTGAAATCCGCCCGGTTGTAGCAGGGACCTATCCGCTGGATCAGATCGCCGTGGCGCAGGAGGACTTCCTGGCGAAGAAACACACGGGACAGCTGGTCCTGCTGCCACCACAGGACAACACATGAAGATCAAGAAAATAGAACTGTTCGCGCTGCACCTGCCCTATTCAGGCGGCGCTTATGAGCTGTCGGGTGGGCGTGTCTACACCGGGTTTGACAGCGTCATGGTCTGTCTGACTGCGGATGATGGCACCGAAGGGTGGGGCGAAAGCACGCCATTTGGCCCGAACTATATCGCCGCCCATGCGCGCGGTGCCCGTGCCGGGATCGAGGAAATCGCGCCACATCTGATTGGCCGTGATCCGCGTGATGTGGACCGGATCAACGATGCGATGGATGAGGCCCTTCTGGGCCATAACCACGCCAAGAACGCCATTGATCTGGCCTGCTGGGATCTGTTCGGGAAATCCGTGGGCCTGCCGGTCTACAAGCTCTTGGGCGGGGCCACAGGCAACCGCCTGCCGGTGATCAGCTCGATCTATGCGGGCACACCCGAAGACATGCGCGCCCGCGTCGCCGAACACCGCAAGATGGGCTATATGGGCCATTCGGTGAAGGTTGGCGCGCTTGACAGCGAAGGTGGGCCGCAGCTCGACGCGGAACGCATTGCCGCCTCGCTGGCGGATCGGCAACCGGGCGAATACTTCATCGTGGATGCCAATGGCGGGCTGATCCCGGAAACCGCGCTGCGGATGTTGCGCGCCTTGCCTGACGGGTTGGATTTTGTGCTGGAAGCGCCCTGCGCCACCTGGCGTGAGACGATCTCGCTGCGCCAGCGCTGCGATGTGCCAATCATTCTGGACGAGCTGGCACAAGAGGATGGCGACATCGCCAAACTGGTGGCGCTGGATGTGGCGGATGGCATTGGGCTGAAGATCTCGAAGGCCGGAGGTCTGACCCATGCGCGCCGCCATCGCGACATCTGCCGCGCGGCCGGCCTGACCGTCAGCGTGCAGGACACGGTGGGCTCCACCCTGTCGGCCGCGTCGATCTTTCACATGGGGGCCACCGTGCCGGAACGTCTGCTGCGCTGCGTTCTGGACCCGCGCGACATGGTCACCATTCAAACCGGAGCCTTTGACGCTCCAATCAAAGATGGCGGCGTTTTGCCGCCAGATGCCCCCGGACTGGGGGTGACAATCAACAGGGATCTTTTGGGGGATCCCGTCACAACTTGGGAAGCATAATTATGTTTGAAGGAAAACGCGCGCTGGTCACGGGCGCAGCAGGCGGCATCGGCGCCTCAATCGTGACGAAACTGCGCGCACAGGGCGCACGCGTGGCCGTGGCCGATCGCGTGACCGACGGGATCGAGGCCGAGGCCCATCTGCCCGGCGATCTGCTGGACGGATCTTATTGCGACGCGCTGCCCGCCGCGGCACAGGAGGCGTTGGGTGGTCTCGACATCATCATCAACAACGCAGGCGTCATCACCCGTGGTCCGGTGACTGAGACCTCGGACGCGGATTGGGATCTGTCCATGGGCGTCAACGTGCAGGCGCCTTTCCGCATCTGTCGTGCGGCGATCCCGCTGATGGCTGCGACTGGTGGTGGGGCGATTGTCAACACCGCCTCCTGCTGGGGTGGCAAGGCACCGGGTCCGAACCACGCGCTGTACTGCATGACCAAAGCCGCAATTGCTCATCTGACCGAATGCATGGGCATGGACCACGCCCATCAGGGCATCCGCATCAACGCCGTCTGCCCCAACGAGGTGAACACGCCGATGTTGCGCTCAGGCTTTGCAAAGCGTGGCTTTGACCCGGATAAGGCGGTCGAAGAGCTGGGCAAAACCGTACCGCTGGGCCGCATCGCGGAACCCGAAGACATCGCAGATGTGATGCTGTTCCTTGCCTCTGACGCGGCGCGCTACATGTGTGGCGCATTGGTTGAAGTGAACGGTGGGAAACCTGTCGCATGACCCGGTTTGAGGGCAAAGTTGCACTGGTCACCGGCGGGCGCTCGGGCATCGGGCGCGCCGCAGCACAACGACTGGCGGATGAAGGCGCGCGCGTCTTCACCGCGCAGCGTGGCTCGGATGATCTCTTTGAAGGGATTGCAGCTGACTTCACCGACCCGACCAGCCCGGCGCAGGTTGTGGCTGAGGTCATCGACAAAGCGGGACGCCTGGACGTGTTGGTAAACAATGCCGGCATGATGCAGGAATCGCGGATCGAGGACATGTCGGTCGAGGATTGGCAGCGCAACATGATGGTCAACCTGACCGCCCCGTTCCTGATGATTCAGGCCGCCCTGCCGCACCTGCGTCAGACCAAGGGCACGATCGTCAATACCGGCTCGATCGAGGGACTTGGTTCGAACCCACATCATGCCGCCTACTGTGCCTCCAAGGCCGGGTTGCACGGGCTGACCCGTGCGGTGGCCGTGGATCACGGGGCCGAGGGTATCCGCTGCAACGCGGTGGCGCCGGGGTGGATCGACACGGATCTCAACCTGGACTTCATCGAATCGATGCCGGATCCGGATGCCTTCCGCAGGGATATCGGGCGGATCCACCCGGTGGCCCGCACCGGGAAGCCCGAAGAAGTCGCGGCTCTGGTGGCCTTCCTGGCTGCTGAGGAGAGCGGTTTCATCACCGGGCAGGTCTATACCGTGGATGGCGGCAGAATGGCCAAGCTCAGCCTGCCCTGATCCATTGCGATACGAAAAAGCCCGAGGCAAAGGGGATATCCTCTGCCTCGGGCTGCGTTCATGGCGTTTGGCGACTGGTCAGTCCAGCGCCAGCTCGGTGATCTCGCGCCGGAAGGGCAGCGCGTCGCCGATGTCCGCCCCATCCAGTTCACGGGCATAGCGGTGGCCCGCGTAGGTGGCCCAGGCGATGGGACCGGGCGCATTGGCATCACCAATCAGCTTGACCGATTTGATGCCCGCATCCGCCCATTCGGCTTCGCGCGCTTTCAGATCATTGTAGACGCCATTGGTTTCCAGCCGAGAGGCGACCATGACCACCGCGTCGGCTTCGATCTTCCACGTGCGATCCGTATAGACACAGTTCGACACCACATGATCGGGATGAATTTCGGTCACCCCCTGGTTCAGCACGATCTCAACCCCGGCGTCGACCAGACGCGGATGGATCGCGATCTGCTCCAACGTGTTGTTGGTCCAGTCGCTGACAAAGGCCGACGGGGTAACCAATGTGACCTGCGCGCCTTGTTTGGCCAGCAGTTCGGCCAGCACGCCGCCCATGTAGTAGTGATCGTCATCGTAAACCACCACGCGGCCCGACGGGATGGTGCCATCCATCAGATCGTCTGGGGTATAGACCTTGGCGCCTTCGGCAATCGGCATCGGCACAACGTGCTGGCGCGACACACCATCCCGGCGCCATGTGGATCCGGTGGCAATACAGATGTTTTCAAAGCCAAATTCCAGGATGCTGTCGGCGTCCAGCTCACTTTCGCGGTAGATTTCGACATTGGGGCGCTGGCTCAGCTGATAATCGCGATAGTCCACCACGCGACCCCAGGCGCTGAGCCCCGGCAGGGCGCGTTCACGGCTTACGCGTCCGCCGATGACGTCCCGCGCCTCAGCCACCGCCACATCATACCCCCGGCGACAAAGCGCCCAGGCGGCCTCAAGCCCTGCCGGGCCGGAACCCACCACCAGAACATTCGAGCTGTCGCCCTTTGCGTTCATGTTTTCGGGGTGCCAGCCCTTGCGCCATTCCTCCATGAAGGTCGGGTTCTGGGTGCAGCGGCTGATCGACATGGTCATGTCGCCGGTGATGCAGATGTTGCAGCCGATGCATTCCCGGATGTCTTCGATCCGTCCTTCTTCGATCTTCTTGGGCAGGAAGGGATCCGCAATCGAAGGCCGCGCGCAGCCGATGAAATCCAGCGTCCCGGATTTGACCATCTTGGCCATCACGTCAGGTGAGGTGAAGCGGCCCACGCCGACGATGGGCTTGTCCGTCAGTTCATGAATGCCACGCACCAACTGTTCCTGTGCAGCCTCTTCCTTGAAGCGGCTAGGACCCGAGCAATCCTCCCAGGTGCCTTGCGCCAAGTCCCAAAGGTCGGGCAGGTCCTTGTTCATCTCAATGTAGTCACGCACCTCGGCATTGGAAAAGCCCAGCTCGCCAATGGTTTCGTCCAGGCTGACGCGCAGGGTGATCGCCATCGTGTCACCGATCGCGTCCCGCATGTCGGCGATGACCTCCTGGCTGAAGCGGGCGCGGTTTTCCAGGCTGCCGCCATATTCGTCGCTGCGCTGGTTGGTGGCCCGGCTCAGGAAGTGCTGGAAGATGCCAAATCCATGCGCACCATAGAGACAGATCAGGTCAAAACCCGCCTCTTTCGATCGCTTCGCTGCATTTACGAACCAGCGGCGCAGGTCCTTGATGTCCTGCTTGTCCAGCGCGCGCGCCTGTACAGGGTCATTGGTGAAAGTGCGGATCGGCAGCGCCGAGGGGGCCAAAGGCACCTCTTTGGTATAAAGGTTGGGGCCGTTGATCCCGGAATAGGCCAGCTGAATGCCCGCCAGAGCGCCGTGGGTCTTCATCCGTTCCGACATCTTGCGCAGCTGCGGGATATCCTTGTCCTCCCACAGCCGCAGTTCGATGAACGGGGTGATCTCGCTGGTGTGGTGCATCTCGCACTGCTCGGTGAAGATCACACCCCAGCCACCTTCGGCCTTGATGCCGCGCATCGCCGCCGCAGCAGAGGGATCCCGGTAGCCGCCGCCATTGCAATGGGGCACCTGATAGAACCGGTTTTTCGCCGTAAGCGGCCCGATCTTCATCGGTTCGAACAAGATGTCATAGCGGGGATCACGCATTGCTGGCTCCTTTACGCTGGCCGGAATTGATTGGTGGGGCTGTGGGTCAAAGACAGACCATATACCACCGGATTTCGGGAAAAACTGTAACTTCTCCTGTTTGAGGGGTATATACCCCCAAGGAGGTATCACCGATGGCACAAGAAAGAACCGCGCCGCCCAAGGCTGATCCCGCGTCTGAGGATCTGGCCAAGGCGATTCTGGCCACTGGCAGCGACGGGTTCGGCGCAGCGCTGATGGGGTGGCTGAAGCATGTCTGTGCCTTCGACAATTTCGCAATCATCGCGTTTCTTCAGGGACGCAGGCCAAAGGTCCTGATGACCCATGCCCGCGACACGCGCGTGTTTGAGCGGATCGACAGCCACTATGTGGAGGGGGCCTATCTGCTGGATCCGTTCTTTGCCCTGCATCGGAAAGAGGCCGCGGATGGGGCATACCGTCTCTATGACATCGCGCCGGACCAGTTTCAGCGGAACGAGTATTTCAAGTCGTATTACCGAAACACCACCTTGCTGGATGAAATCGCCTTTTTCTGCCGACCGGCCGCAGGTGTCGCCATCACCACTTGCATCGGGCGGGACGAAACAACGGCCAGCAAGTTTTCGCTCCGGGATTATGCCGCCGCACAGGGGGCAGCGCCGGTAGTCAATGCGCTGGTCCGGCAGAACTGGCCTGCGATTCGGGCCGAGGATCCGGCCGGGCCGGAGGATGTGGCCCACACTCTGCGCAATCGCCTGTCACGGGACAAAGGCATAGATCTGAGTGGCCGACAGTCCGAGGTCGCGCTGCTCATTCTGCAGGGCCATTCCTCGGTTTCCATCGGGCTGACGCTTGGGATCAGCCCGCAAACGGTCAAGGTCATCCGCAAACAGCTCTACAGAAAATGCGCGATCTCCTCGCAAGGGGAACTCTATTATCTGATCGCACCCTACCTGTCCGAGCAGGCCGGAGCGCCCTGAAACCAGCGCTTAGTTACAGCCTAATCAGGTCTAAGCCAGACAATAATTTCACCCGTTTCCATCCTGTGAAACTCTGTCCGGGAACTGCGTGACAGGCGCCGAAAGGGCTGGAACAGATGTGGGTCTGGCCTGCCGGGAACGGATATTCCGTTGCTGCCCCGGGACCCGCTGTCACGCCCTGGTCCACGGTTGTGAAGGGGATAGGGATGCAAGAGCGCGAAACGGATACATTGGTTGTAGGGGGTGGTCAGGCTGGGATCGCTTTGAGTGAGCATCTTGGTCGTCTTGGCGTTCCGCATCTGGTTCTAGAGAAGAACCGGATTGCTGAGGCTTGGCGGACGGGTCGCTGGGACAGCC
>JALEGX010000054.1 GCA_022763485.1 Paracoccaceae bacterium
AGCGCCGCATCTTACTTGGCGCAACCCGTATCAGCTGCCTCAGATTGTTCCGCCATCCGACCCCCGAAGCTCTGCTCCCCGGCCCGTCTGGCGCCCCCGTCAGCGCCTCAGCGCCGCCGGTGAAGGGGGTTCTATGCCTAACACCAAATACCCGCAACCCCTTTTTCAATATTCCAACAACTTTTTTGATGAATTTTGAAAAATTCAAGTTTTTCAATGCTTTAAAGAGCAACCACTCGACCGAAACTGTTCCTTTCGGCGAATAGACCGACGATCCTGCCGGGAATCAAAACATACCCACATACTTATCAACAGAAACACCCAACGAAAGGCGGCGAAACCGCGACTCTGCTCTCTGCGCGCTCCCCTCATGGCGCACCAGTTCTTATTCGGGACGCACTTCTCCCCTGCCCCGCCCGGAATCAAAAAGACCCGGCCAAGGGGCCGGGTCTGTCTGTTACTGCGCGGTCCGGGCCTCCTGTCGTCCGAAGAACAGCAGGTAGAAGACCGGCGCGGCCACCATGGTCAGGATTGTGGCAAAGGCCAGCCCCCCCATGATCGTGACCGCCATCGAGACGAAGAACGCATCCCCCAGCAATGGTGCCATGCCCAGGATGGTGGTCACCGCCGCAAGCATCACCGGCCGCAGACGTGAGACCGAGGCCTGAACAATGGCCTCCCGCAATGGCACCCCTTCGGCACGAACCAGATCAATCTCTTCCACCAGCACGATCCCGTTCTTGATCAGCATGCCCGACAGGCTGAGGAGCCCCAGCAATGCGGTGAAGGTGAAGGGAAGCCCTGTGCCCAGCAGCCCAACAACCACACCATTCACCGACATCGGAACCAGCAGCCAGATGATCAGCGGCTGTTTGATTGCATTGAACAGCAGAACCGAGATCAGCACCATGATCAGCAGCGACAACGGCAACTGCTGACCCAGGCTGGCCTGGGCTTCGGCGGAGTCTTCATATTCGCCGCCCCATTCCATCTTGTAGCCGGTGGGCAGCTCCATCTCTTTCATCGGCTCGATGATTTCAGCCATGACGGAGGCCGCGGTCATGTCGGACGGGATGTCGGCCCCTACGGTGATGGTCAACACCCGGTCACGCCGGTGCACCAGCGTGTTCTGCACTTCGGCCTCGAAGCCGTCCAGCATCTGTTCCAGCGCGACGAAGCCGCCGGTGGTGCTGGAGATCGCCACCTGATCCATCAGGTTGGACCCGTCATCGCGCGGCCTGCGCAGGATGATCGGGATCAGACGATCACGCTCGCGGAACACCCCGCCAGTGACACCATCGGTGCCAAACAGCAGCGTGCTGGCCACATCCTCGCGCGAGAAGCCGGCGGTCTGCGCCCGGTTGGTGGCATAAATCGGCTTGAGCACCAGCTCCTGTTCGCGCCAGTCGGTGCGGATTTGCAGCAGGTTTTCAGAGGCCGCCGCCAGCCGGGTTTCCGCCTCATCCGCCAGACGCCGCAAAATCCGCGGGTCCGGACCGGAGAACCGAAGTTGGATCGGATCCCCCCCACCAGGACCAAAGACCAGACGCTTGGTGCGGAATTCACCTTCAGGGAAGCGCTCAGAGCCGAAGGCCTGCAGATCGGCCTGCAGCGGCGGGATGTCGTTCAGGCTCTCGGTGCGGATGATCATATGCCCATAGGACGGATTCGGCTTTTCCGCGGCATAGGTCAGCATGAAACGTGTTGCCCCCTGCCCCACGAAAGTGGACACCGATACCACATCTTCGCGCTTGGCCAGCCAGTCTTCGACCTCGGCCAGATGATCCGCAGTGGTCTGGATCGAGGTCCCCTGCGGCAGCTTGTAGTGCACGAAGAAGAGCGGCGTATTCGAGTTGGGGAAGAATTGCTGCTTCATCAGCCCGAAGCCCGCGTAACAGGCCACGGTGACAGCGATCAGACCCACCACGACCAGCCAGCGCAGCTTCAGCGCCAGACGCAGCGTTGCCCCGTACGCCCGGAACAGCAGCGACCCATAGGCATCGCCCGCGTCCTGATTGCCCCGTTTGAAGAAATAATGCCCCAAAAGCGGGGTCGCTGTAAGCGCCAGCACCCAGCTGAGCAGCAGCGAAATCCCGATCACCGCAAAGAGCGAGAACAGGAACTCACCGGTTGCATCGGGGCTGAGGCCGATACCGGCAAAGGCCATGATGCCGATGACCGTCGCGCCAAGCAGCGGGATCTGCGTTTTGGAGGCCGCATCATCCGCCGCCTCACGCGACGTGCGGCCGCGCAGCATGGCAATCTGCATGCCTTCGGCGACCACGATGGCGTTGTCCACCAGCATCCCCATGGCGATGATCAGCGCGCCAAGGGAAATACGCTCCATCTCGATCGAGAAGAGCGCCATGAACAAGAGTGTTCCGACCACGGTCAGCAGCAGGGTCGATCCCACCACGACGGCCGCCCGCCAGCCCATGAACAGCGCCAGCACCACAACCACGATGGCAACCGACATTGCCAGGTTGACCAGGAAGTCATTGGAGGCCTGTTCGACCACCACGTGCTGCTGGTAGATCGGGTTCAGTTCGACCCCGAACGGGATCTGCGGAGACAGTTGCGCAAGCCGCTCATCCACCCGTTTACCCACTTCGACGATGTTTTCCGTCGACAGGCCGGCAATGCCCAGGGTGAAAGCCTCGACCCCGTCAAAGCGCACGATCAGTTCCGGATTGTCGATCCGCCCGCGGTAGACATTTGCCATGTCGAAGATGTTGAGCACATGTCCCTCTGCCCCGACCGACAGTCCGGCAATCTCGGACACGCTGTCGGACCCTTCGGGTGCCTGCAGCCGGGTGCGGGATGGACCGTCCTCTAGCGACCCCGCGTTGCGCACGGAATCCGCATTGGCGATCGCATTGCCGATCGACTGCATCGACACGTTCAGATTGGTTGAAATCGCCAGATCGGGTTCGACAAAGATTGCCTCGTTGGGCAGGCCAGAAACCTCGACATCCGCAACGCCTTCGACGGCCAGCAATTCACGCCTGAGAAAGGTTGCCAGCTCGTGCCGCTCGGCATCTGTGAACCCTTCAGCCGTGACCGCGTAGAACAGGCCATACACGTCACCGAACGTATCGTTCACATAGGGTTGGTTGACCCCTTCGGGCAGACCCCGTGCCGCGTCCTGGATGCGCGCTCGCAGCTTGGTCCAGATTTCTGGCAGTTCGTCCCCGTCATAGGTGGACTTGATTTCCACTTCGATCAGGGATTGGCCCGGCTGGTTGACGGAAGTGATGGTATCCACCTCCCCCATCTTCTGGATTGCCGATTCCAGCGGTTCGGAGACCTCCAGCGCAACCTGTTCGGCCGTGGCACCGGGGTATTGCGTTGCAATCACCGCCTGCTTGATGGTGAAGGCCGGATCTTCCAGCCGCCCCAGGGACAGAAAGCCCCAGATCCCGCCAAGCAGACAGGTCAGCATGATCAGCCACGTGTAGAGCGGCCGTTCAATTGCGTTTCGAGCAAAGTTCATGACACCGACCTCAGTTCGCGAAGCCGGTGAAGCGGCGCACGACCTGGCCATTATCCAGCATCGCCCCGCCGGTCAGAACGACCTCCTGACCGTGATCCAGACCATCCAGCACCAGGAACTCACCACTCTGGGTTGGTTCGATTTCAACCGCAATCCAGGTCACGGTGCCGAAATCCGCCCCCGTTGGTGAAAACACCATGACGCCCGTCTGACCGCTGGGATCAATCACCAGCGCGGTCGCGGGAAGCACGATCCCGGCGCGGCCCAGATCGGCGGTGACCGTCACCCGTGCCGAAGACCCCGGAAAAACCGACAGCCCCTCTGGCGGCACCAGCAGGAAGGTCACGGCGAAGGTCTGGCCCACGGTGGACGCTTCGGCATCAAATTCCAGCACGCTGAGGGGGTATTTCCCCTCTTTGCCGGAAAACTCGACAAAGATCTGCGCGTTGGGGTCTTCGCCGGCGCGCTGGAACAGGATCTCGGGGATATCCACTTCGATGTGCAGTTCGGACATATCGTGGATGCGCACGATCGGGGTCCCGGAGGCAACGGTCGAAAACGCTTCGACATTGCGGCTGGACACCAGTGCGTCGAACGGCGCGTAGAGCGTGGCATGTTCCAGCTCATATTCCGCGTTGCGCAGCGCGATACGGGCCAGACCGGCCTGGGTTTCGGCGTCATCGATGGACACCTGGCTGACGGTGCCCTGCAGCTTGTTGAAGCGCGCCACGGTCCGCTCGGCCTGTTCATCCTGAAGGCGCGCCTGATCCAGCTGCAGCTGGAAGGGTTCCAAATCCAGTTGCGCGATCATTTCTCCCTTGGGGGTAACAAACCCCTCCACCACCGGGAAATCCATGATCTGTCCGGGCACCTGAAAGGCCAGGTCCACTGACCGCCGGGCCGCCACCTGACCAAAGAACTGGCGGCTCAAACGTGGCGCCTGCGTTTCGACCATCATCAGCTTGACCGGTCTTGGCGCCTCTTCGGCCAGTGTCGCACCGCCGGCAAAGGCCAGAACGGCCCCAAAAATCAGTGAATGTGTTCGCATTTGCAGGTCCCTCGGCCAGATCGGTCCATATGTATCATATGCGTGCCCCCCGTCCCCAGACCGGATTTACCCAGCAGGACTGGCAGCAGCGCGGTTGCGCGCGATATACTTCTGATTTTGAACTATTCAAGATCCCAAGTTCATAGACACCCTTGCCGCTGCGGCAACCAAGCAGTGATCTTGACGTTTGCCCCCCTTTTTGGCCTGATCTCGCCACCGTCTGAGAGGTCAATCATGTATACACCTGCCATAACAGGCACCGGGGTCTTCACCCCATCTGAAGTGATCACTAACGCAGAGCTGGTCGAAGCATTCAATGCATATGCTGATCTGACAAACGCCCGGAACGCCGATGCCATAGCCGCGGGCGATATGGCACCACTGGAGCATTCCTCGGAAGAGTTCATCGTGAAAGCCTCCGGGATCGAGCAACGCTTTGTCATGGACAAGAGCGGCGTGCTGGATCCGGAAGTCATGCACCCGCTTCTGCGCCAACGCAGTGACGACGAGCCGTCGATCATGACCGAAATGGCCGTGGATGCCGCGCGCAAGGCGCTGGCACAGGCGGGCAAGACCGCCGACGATGTAGACGCGGTGATCTGTGCGGCCTCCAACATGGAGCGCGCCTATCCCGCGGTGGCAATCGAAATCCAGAACGCGCTTGGAATCAAGGGCTTCGCCTTTGACATGAACGTGGCCTGCTCCTCCGCGACCTTTGGCATTCAGGCCGCCGCGGACATGGTGCGGTCTGGGTCGATCCGCTCGGCGCTGGTGGTCAATCCCGAAATCTGCTCGGGCCATCTGGAATGGCGTGACAGGGATTGTCATTTCATCTTTGGCGATGTGGCAACCGCGACGCTGGTTGAACGCGCCGAAAACGCCACCGGCCCCTGGTTCGAGATCTTGTCCACCCGCTGCGCCACCGAGTTTTCCAACAACATCCGCAACAACAACGGCTACCTGCGTCGGTCGCGTCCGGATGGCGTTGCAGATCGGCGAGACATGCAGTTCATGCAGAACGGGCGCAAGGTCTTCAAGGAGGTGCTGCCCATGGTCAGCGCCCACATCCTGGGCCACATGGCCGATGAAAGCGTGCCCCAGGACAGCCTGAAACGAATCTGGCTGCACCAGGCCAACAAGACGATGAACGATTTCATCGGCAAGAAAGTTCTGGGCCGGACCCCCGAAGCCGATGAACAGCCCAACATCCTGCAGAACTATGCCAATACATCCTCTGCAGGGTCGATCATCGCGTTTTCGCAGAATTCAGAGGATTTCGCCGAAGGCGAGATCGGGCTGATCTGTTCCTTCGGCGCGGGCTATTCGGTCGGTTCGGTGATCGTGAAGCGCCACGCCTGATCGGCGCGTACAGACAATAGGAGCACCTGCCGTTTCGGCGTCAGGTGCTCTCTTCTTCCAAGTGCAGCTTCATGTCGATGAGCACGTGCTGCAGCAGAACCGTTTCCTTCAGCAGGCGCTTGGCTTCGTTCACGGTGATGATCCCGTCCTCGATCGCCTGCTGGTACTCCGTCATCAGCATGGCAAAGCGTTGCGACAGGGCGATCACGTCCTGATTGACGCCCCCCGAACGTTCGGAGTTCGGACGGCGATCATCATAGGACAGCGTGATGTTCTTGAGATCCGCCAGCGCCGAGGTCACATGCGGAAAGGATGCGGCGTTTTCCAACTTGGCGACCGCGTCGACCGGCATGAAGCGGTCCGCGTGCTCTGCATTATCTGAATAATAACGCCCCAACGTGGCCTTGGACTTGCCCGTGATCTGGCACGCGGCCTCGATCCCGACATCCTTGACCAGGGCCTCGGTGTGTTTCTTCAGATAGGTTCCAATGTCGGCCATGCACTCTTTCCCGGACTTCTCTTTAACGGCCCCCGCAGGGCGGGGAACCCGAAGGATTTTTTCCCATTTATACCAATGATGGCAACCATCATAATCATTGTATCCCGCTTGTAGGACGGGAGCGTAACCAGTTGCACGTGAATTTTGCACGCGTTCAAGAGTTTGGAGAGTGCGGAGCCGGAGTTTTCGCCCATCCACCTTTCCCTGGGCCAGTATATCTGGCTTCAGCGTCGCCGGCCTCGGTCGGTCCCCATCCATCCCCAAGGGCCGTTCCGTCCCGGATTGCCCCGATCAGGACGGCGACGCTGTTCATCCAGACTACCCCCCACACAACACGGTGACCATCTCTGACCCCACGTAAACGGGCCAGCGTGGCAGGCGCTGTGCGGCAAACGCGCGTGTGCAGGCGCGAAAAGCAGTTTTCCTGCCAGCGGTTGCAGGGTAGAGCATGTCGCAAACGCGACAAGATGGTGACAACGACGGCGATGGCCAAGCTCTACTTCAACTATTCGACCATGAATGCAGGCAAGTCCACGGTCCTGCTGCAAGCCGAGTACAACTATCGCGAAAATGACATGCAGACCTACCTGCTGACCGCGGCGATCGACAATCGCGCGGGCGTGGGGCGTATCGCATCCAGAATCGGCATCGGCGCCGAGGCGGACCTCTTCGACAGCTCCGCCGACCTGTTCGACAAGATCCGCAGCCGCCACCAAAAGGACAATCTGGCCTGTGTCTTCGTTGACGAAGCGCAGTTCCTGACAAGGGAACAGGTCTGGCAACTGGCCCGCGTGGTGGATGATCTGAAACTGCCGGTGCTGTGCTACGGGCTGCGCGTCGATTTCCGTGGCGAATTGTTCCCCGGTTCGGCCACGCTGCTGGCGCTGGCCGACGAAATGCGTGAGGTGCGCACCATCTGCCATTGCGGACGCAAGGCAACGATGGTGATCCGCCAGGATCAGGACGGCAAGGCGCTGCTGGATGGGGAACAGGTGCAGATCGGCGGCAATGAAACCTATGTGTCGCTCTGCCGAAAGCACTGGCGTGAAGCCGTGGGCGACTTTCCCGCCGAAGATTGAGGTCAGGGTGCCGGATCCGGCGCGCCACGCGGGGCGGCGCGCCTGACAGCGTGTTCGGGATCAGACCCGGTTGGGCAATTCGGCCCCCGCAACAAAGGCCGCGACATTGTCCAGTGCCATATTGCCCATGTCCGAGCGGACCTCCTCGGTCGCGGTGCCCAGATGCGGCAGCAGGGTGACATGCTCCATGTCGATCAGCGCCTGCGGCACCTTGGGCTCGAACTCATAGACGTCCAGACCGGCACCGGCGATGGATCCGCTTTGCAGGGCTGCGATCAGGGCCGCCTCTTCCACCACTTCACCGCGCGCGATGTTGATCAGATGCGCCGTGGGCTTCATCGCAGCCAGCACATCGCCATTGATCAGGTGCAGGGTTTCCGCCCCGCCCGGCACCGCGACGACCAGGAAGTCGACCGCACCGGCCAGCGCCAGCAGGTCCGCCGCCCGTTCCGCCGGGAAATCCAGCGACTTGTCGGACCGCGCGATATACTGAACGTCCATGCCAAAACCAAAATGGCAGCGGCGCGCGATGGCCTGACCGATCCGGCCCATGCCGACGATCCCAACGGTCTTGCCGGTGGCGTGCAGGCCCAGCATCTGGGTCGGGTGCCAGCCTTCCCAGCCCCCCGCACGCACAAGGCGTTCTCCTTCGCCCGCCCGGCGCGCCGACATCAGGATCAGAGTCATGGCAATATCCGCGGTGGCATCAGTCACCGCACCGGGCGTGTTGGTCACGTCGACCCCGGCCGCCCGTGCCGCGTCCACATCGATGTGGTTGTAGCCCACACCGAAGTTGGCCAGCAGCTTGCAGCGCGGCGCATCCGCCTTTGCAAAGATATCGGCCGTGAACCGGTCCCCAAGCGTGGGCACGACGATATCGTAGTCGGCCAGCGCCCGCAGCATCTCCTCCTCGGTCAACACTGCGTTGGTTTCGCGAATCTCCACATCCGCAAATTCAGCCCTTGCCCGGGCCTCGACCGCGGCCGTCATCGGCCGCGCAATCCAGATTTTCATGACTAGTGCATCCTCCCGCCTGACGGGACCTTCCCATCAGGCCCCACCAGTACAATCTCTCCATTTTCATCCGGCAGACCGAGCACGAGAATTTCGGACATGAACTTGCCAATCTGCCGCGGAGGAAAGTTTACGACCGCCAGAACCTGCTTGCCCACCAGCGTTTCCGGCATGTAATGCGCCGTAATCTGCGCTGAGCTCTTTTTTACGCCGATTTCCGGCCCAAAATCGACCCAGAGCTTGATTGCGGGCTTGCGGGCCTCCGGATAGGGCTCGGCGCGAATGATTTCGCCGACGCGGATGTCGACCTTCAGGAAATCATCGAACGAGATGTCATCAGCCACGGGACAGTTCCTTGGATCGGTTGGTTGCCGCCGCCACTGCATCGGTCAGCAGCTTCGGGAAGCCGTTTGAGGTATCCATCAGCACCTCCAGCGCGGCCTGGGTGGTGCCATTGGGGCTGGTCACATTAACTCGCAGCTGACCGGGATCTTCCTCCGCCTGTTCCGCCAGTGCCCCTGCCCCGGCCACCGTGGCCTTGGCCAGTTGCATCGCCAGTTCGGCGGGCAGTCCCTGCGCCTGACCGGCGGCGGCCAGGGTTTCGATCAGGTGGAATACATATGCAGGTCCGGAGCCGCTGACCCCTGTTACCGCGTCCATCTGGTCTTCGCTGTCCAGGCGCACGGTCTGACCCACGGCGCGCAGCAGGCCTTCGGCCAGATCCAGATCCCCGGCAGAGGCATGGGCATTGCCGATCAGCGCGGTGATTCCCCGCCCCACGGCCGCAGGTGTGTTCGGCATCGCACGGATGATCGGCGTATCGGCGCCCAGAATCTCTTCATAAGTGGCAATCGACGTGCCTGCCGCGACCGAGACGAACAATGTCTTGCCCCCGCCCAGCGCCTGCAGGCTTGGCAGCGCATCTGCCATCATCTGCGGTTTGACGGCAATCAGAACAATTGCGGGGGCTGCGGGCAGATCGGTATTCAGATTGATGCCCTGCGCCTTTACCCAATCTGACGGATATGGATCGTTCACCCAGACCGAAGTGGCGGGCAGACCGCCCTCCAGCCACCCCGCAAGCATGGCGGACCCCATCTTGCCACATCCCAGCAGCACCAGGCCGCGCTCGGCCACGTTCGACATATCCATGTAGTTTGCCCCTCCCGACATTCAGGTCTGGGGCAAAGCTTTACGCCCGGCCATAGGCCTCTGCAATGGCGACCTGCATCGCGTCCTTGGGCGATCGGTCCCCCCAGACCATCAGCTGGATGGCGGGATAATACCGCTCCGCGCTCAGCACCGCGGCATTGATCAACGTATCGATCTGGTCCGGGCTGGCGGCCTGTCCCCCGGCCAGCACCAGTCCATAGCGATAGACCATCAGCTTCTGCTCATCCCAATAGGTGAACGCCCCAGCCCAGCACTGGTCATTCATGCGGTTCAGCAGTTCGTATAGCTTTGGCAATTTCTCTTGCGGCGGTTCCATCTCGAACGTACAGACCATGCGCAAGGTTTCGTCGTAATTGGACCACGCCAAAGTGATGGAGTAAGTCCGCCAGAGACCCTCGACCGCCATGGCGATCTGATCATCGCCGATCCGGTCGAAATCCCATTCATGGTGTTCGGCCAAATGCTCGACGATGTCGATTGGGTGTAGGTCATCTTCCAGTAGCTGCTCGGATAGGGACATGGTGTCACCTCACTGATCTTCTAGCGATCCGGGGCTGGCAGCGCCCCCAGCGCTAGTTGCCTGCTCTATGGGACGATATTTCACCTGTTTCCCATACCAGATATGGTGCGGTGTGGGCCGCAATCTGGCAACCCCTATTTTTGGGGATATCTCCGATAAGTTGTGGAAAGAGCCGATTTAGCCCCCAAATCTCGACGTTTTCGCGACTTTGGGCAAAATTCTGCGTTCGCTGTGCAAGCGATGCGCAACGTAAAAAAAAACAGCGGCGCCGAGGTCAAACCCGGCGCCGCCTGATCGAATCTGTTTCAGGGAAACCCCGGTATCAGCTGTCTTTCGCTTCCAGCGCGTCCAGCCGTGCCTTGAGCGCTTCGTTTTCCTCGCGGGCTTTCTGGGCCATGGCGCGCACCGCGTCGAATTCTTCACGGGTGACAAAGTCCCGGTCGGCCAACCAGCGATCCATCAAGCTCTTCATCGCGGTTTCGGCCTCATCCTTGGCCCCTTGCGCCACGCCCATGGCGTTGGTCATCAGCTGCGAGATATCGTCCATGATCTTGTTGCGGGTCTGCATTGTCATCTCCTGTTCAGGCTTGCGCCCTATATGGGCAGAGAAACGCGCATGGGCAAGGTTGACTTCGCCCGGCGGGCAAAGGCATTCAGACGCACATGCAGGCCGTACTCAGATTTCCCGAACTCTCCCCCGAACTCTTCTCCATTCAGGTCTTCGGCCTGGAGTTTGCGCTGCGCTGGTACGCGCTGGCCTATATCGCGGGCATCGTGATCGCCTGGCGCTTGGCGGTCGCTGCGGTACGCAATGTGACGCTCTGGCCCGATCAGTCCCCGCCCATGCGCCCCGAACAGATCGAGGACCTGCTGACCTGGATCATCCTTGGCGTGATCCTGGGCGGGCGCCTGGGGTTCGTGCTGTTCTATCAACCCGGATATTACCTGTCGCACCCGTCGGAGATCCTGATGATCTGGCAAGGCGGCATGGCCTTCCATGGCGGCCTGCTTGGGGTTATCGGGGCCAGCTGGCTCTATGCCCAACGCAACGGGATCGGCAAGCTGGCGCTGGCGGATCTGGTCGCTGTGACCGTTCCGCCGGGACTGTTGCTGGGGCGCCTGGCCAATTTCGTAAACGCGGAACTCTGGGGGCGGCCATCAGACCTGCCCTGGGCCGTGATCTTTCCCGGAGCCGCGGCGCAGGATTGCCCGGATGTTGTCGGGCTCTGTGCCCGCCATCCGTCCCAGCTCTATGAAGCGGCGCTTGAGGGGCTGCTCCTTGGTGTGGTCCTGCTGTTGCTGGTCTGGCGCAAGCGCGCGCTGCTGCGCCCCGGCCTGACGCTGGGCGTGTTCCTGGCGGGCTATGGAATGTCGCGCTTCGTGGTGGAGTTCTTCCGCCAGCCCGATGCGCAATTTGTGACTGCGGGCAACCCCTTGGGCCTTGCGCTTCATGTGGATGGTTTTGGTCTGACCATGGGTCAGCTGCTATCCCTGCCGATGATCCTGCTGGGGCTGTTCTTTATCCAACGCGCAAGGAGAGCGGCGTGACCCTGCAAGACCACCTGCTCCGCCGGATCCGTGCGGAAGGGCCATTGACGGTCGCTGCCTATATGCAGGACTGTCTGCTGCATCCAGAACTCGGCTATTACACCACGCGCGACCCTCTGGGATCGGCGGGGGACTTCACCACGGCCCCCGAAATCAGCCAGATGTTCGGAGAGCTTCTGGGCCTGTCGCTGGCGCAGGCCTGGCTGGATCGCGGCTCTCCGACCCCCTTCACATTGGCAGAGCTCGGCCCCGGTCGTGGCACGTTGATGGCCGACATCCTGCGCGCCACGCGCGGTGTGCCCGGCTTTCATGATGCGGCACAGGTGGTGCTGCTGGAAGCCTCCCCTACCCTGCGTGCGGTTCAGGCAGAGACCCTCTCCGCCTATGAACCGCGCTGGATCG
Source organism: Paracoccaceae bacterium (assembly GCA_022763485.1). Taxonomy (GTDB): domain Bacteria; phylum Pseudomonadota; class Alphaproteobacteria; order Rhodobacterales; family Rhodobacteraceae; genus Aliisedimentitalea. The sequence goes on from JALEGX010000054.1 coordinate 12,136, forward strand.
ACCGACTGGATGAACTGCCAAAGACTCCGCTGTTTCTGGTCGCCAATGAGTTCTTTGATGCGTTACCCATCCGCCAGTTCTTGCGCGACGGGGACGGCTGGCGTGAACGCCTTGTCGGGGCGCAGGATGAGACGCTGGTCTTTGGTCTGGCTGAGCGCGCCGCGCAACCCGCCCTGGCGCATCGACTGGAAGACACCAGAGACGGCGATCTGGTGGAGCTGTGCGAAGCGGGCACCGCGATATTGGATGAGGTCTGCACCCGCATTGCAACGCAGGGCGGCGCGGCGCTCTGCGTGGATTACGGGGACTGGCGGTCGCTTGGCGATACGTTGCAGGCCCTGCGCAAGCACACCCACTCTGAGGTTCTGCAGACCCCCGGACAGGCTGATCTGACCGCGCATGTGGATTTCGAAGCCCTGGCCACAAGCATTGCTGCTGCGGGCTGCCGGTTCACCCGCCTCACCACCCAAGGCGTCTTTCTGGAGCGGCTGGGCATCACCGACCGCGCCCGCGCGCTGGCGGCACGGATGGATGACGCCGGGGTCGAAACCCTGATCGCCGCACACAGGCGCTTGACGCATCCCGAAGAAATGGGAAACCTGTTCAAGGTATTGGGCATCTACGCGGGGGACACCCTGCCACCACCTGGCTTGGACGCATGACACTTGAGATTCTGACCTCCGACATGCTGTCGCCGCTGCGCCATGGCTTCTTCACCCGGCGCGGCGGGGCGTCGTCCGGCATATTTCACGGGCTGAACTGTGGCAACGGATCCTCGGATCAGCGCGAAGCCGTGGCCCTGAACCGGGCTCGTGTTGCCAATGCGATGGAGGTCGCGCCAGAGGCGCTGGTGGGCGTTCATCAGGTCCATTCCCCCGAAGTTGTCATTGTGACAGAGGCCACAGCGGAGCGGCCCAAGGCCGATGCGCTGGTCACGAAAACGCCGGGGGTCGCCCTGTCGATTCTGACCGCGGATTGCCAGCCGGTGCTGTTTGCCGATCATGACGCCGGCGTTGTCGGCGCCGCCCATGCCGGATGGCGGGGCGCCCTGGACGGCGTGCTGGAAGCCACGTTGACCGCGATGGAGGATCTGGGCGCGGATCGCAGCAACACGGTCGCCGTCATCGGCCCCTGCATTTCCCAGAAGGCCTATGAGGTCGGACCGGAGTTTCTGGAGGCCTTCCTGGCCGAAGATCCGGACAACGCCCGCTTCTTTGCCGACGGTGAAGGCGACCGCTACATGTTCGACCTGCCGGCGCTGGGGCTGCAAAAGCTGCGGCAAGCAGGCGTGCGGGATGCGGAATGGACACGGCACTGCACCTATGCCGATTCCGACCGATTCTACTCCTACCGCCGGACCACGCATCTGGGTGAAGCAGATTACGGCCGGCTGATCTCGACCATTCGTCTCTGAACAGGGATCGCGTGGCGGGAAATATGGCGCAAGCGCGCCATCCTTGCCGTATTTCCCACCCGAAAGCCTGGGCCAACACGACGCCCAAAGAGCGAATCGCGTAAACTTTTGTATATTTTCCAGTGAAATAGGGGGAGGCACTCATCCCCCTTAAAGCTCTGCTTCCTATTTTGGAATGTGGCTCGATTTCCCTTAAGCCGACATACCCGAGCCTCAATCAGATTTCATATTCAGACCAAGCAGACGGATCACCCCGGTAACGTCTGAAAAGAAAATGAAAGGCAGGACAGCAATGAAAGTACGCACCCGTTTCATCAAATCCGTGATTGAAACCGCCCGCACGAACGAGCGTACCGCAATGCCTTGGGCCCGCGGCGCACACCGCCGGACGCACCTGGCAAAGCGTCACGCCCTGGCACCGCGCGCGGCCTGATCCCCTCCCCATTCCCTCCTTGGTCCCGACTGACTGCCGGGTCGGACCAAGGCCCCTGACCGGACGCTGCCCATAATGCCGGTCAGGGACCCCTGCCCGCTCCAAGTCAATTGGGGCGGGCAGCATTTTCCGGCGGAACCGGGCAAATGTGGCAAACCACTGGCCCATCTGGAAACAATTTCACCGATCGGGGCGCATTATTTCGCGTGTGGCTCTGATTGGGGCAAAACTTTGACAAACACAGAGATACGGACACAAAATGGCCGAAGTACAGAGAGAGACATGTAACCTTGTCCTTCTGACGTTGTCGGTGGGGGCCGACTCAGATGCGACCCGAATGGAAAGGGACCGTTGATGGCTATCCCCCACTCGTTGACTCGCGCCGCGCGCAACGCGGTGCAGACCAGCCCGATTCTGCAGGATCCAGCCGCTCTTCGCGCACCCAACCGGCCACAGCTGCGCCGGTATGAGGTTCTGTCCCTGCTGCCGAATGGCGACATCGCAGAGACCCGTCACATCGCCCCGGCGCTGCCGCTTTTCGAGAGTGCTTTCAGTGCCTTCACCCGTGGTGCCCTGATCGAAACCGATCGCGGTCCGGTCGCGATTGAGGATCTATTGCCCGGTGACCATGTGCTGACCCACGAAGGCAAAAGCGAAATGGTTCTGTGGCGTGGCCAGACCCGTCTGGTGCCCGGCCAGCCCGGCAAGAACAACCGCAATCACAAGCTGACCCGTTTCATGTCCGACAGCTTTGGCATGCAGGTTCCGATGTCCTGCGTCCTGGCGGGTCCATCCGCGCGAATCCTCCGGACCCCGGCGCATCTGCGTCATCTGTCAGATGGCGAACCGATGCTGACGCCCGTTCAGGAGTTCCAGGATGGTCTCAACATCGTGGAAACCGCCCCGCCGACCCCGGTCGAGCTGTTCCATATCGCCCTGTCGCGTCATGCGGTGATTCGTGTCGGCGGACTGGAGTTCGAAACCTATCACCCCGGCGAAAATACCCTGCGGACAACCAGCCATGCCATGCGGGCCCTGTTCCTGAACCTGTTCCCGCATATTGATGAGATCACCGATTTCGGCAGGCTTTGCGCCTTGCGGACGGGGGACGGCCCGGTTGATGCGATAGTGGCCTAAGTTCGCAAAGCCAACGCGTCCAACTCCCAGAAGAACCCGCATCGTTGCAAATCGCTTTGCATCGGTGCTTCACCTTGCCTAGCATCCGGACACAAAAAAGGCCCCGCGCAGGGGCCGTTTTTCGTCTGATGATCCGGGATCAGGCTTCGCGCGACAGGCGCTCCTCCAGCACCTCGAAAGGCACACCGGGATCATCCTTGGCCCCGCGAATGACGAGCGATGTCTTCACACTGGCCACATTTGGCGTGGTCAGCAGCTCACTGGTCAAGAAGCTCTGGAAACTGCTCAGATCCGGCGCCACGCATTTGAGGATGAAGTCCACTTCGCCGTTCAGCATGTGACACTCACGCACCAGCGGCCAGTTGCGGCACCGCTCTTCAAAGGCGCTGAGTTCCACCTCGGCCTGGCTGTCCAGTCCGACCATGGCGAAGACCTGAACCTCAAAGCCCAGCTCCCTAGCATTGACATCGGCATGATATCCCCGGATGAAGCCCGCCTCTTCAAGCGTGCGGACCCGCCGCAGACACGGAGGTGCGGAGATTCCGACGCGCTTGGCAAGTTCAACATTGGTCATGCGGCCATCGGCCTGCAGCTCCGACAGAATCTTGCGATCAATCGGATCCAGTCGTGTAGCGACCATTCTTAGCTCCCCTCGAATAGCGTTTCTTATATCAGCGCCCGCCGCGTGCGCAATATTATTTCGCCGCGGCGCAATAATCTTCTCAATTCCATTTCGCAAGCCAAATTCAGACCGTTTGCGCAAACATTACTCACAACCCTGTGCACCGCATTTCGAGAGAGGGGCTTTAAGGACGCGCCGCGCCCATCTATATGCAGGTGCGACCGGCGGACATCCCGCCCACTGCTGAAAACGGGAAGACACATGAGCGACACACGCCACACCAAGGTACTGATCATCGGATCCGGCCCCGCCGGTTACACAGCAGGGGTATACGCCAGCCGCGCCATGCTGGAACCCATTCTGGTTCAGGGGATCGAACCCGGCGGGCAGCTCACCACCACGACCGAAGTCGAGAACTACCCCGGTTTCACCGAGGTTCAGGGCCCCGACCTGATGATCAAGATGCAGGAACATGCCCAGGCCATGGGATGTGAGATCATCGGCGACATCATCACCGATCTGGACATGTCCAAGCGTCCCTTCACAGCCAAGGGCGACAGCGGCACCATCTACACCGCGGATGCGGTGATTCTGGCCACCGGTGCCCGCGCCAAATGGCTGGGCCTGGAAAGCGAAGAGAAGTTCAAAGGCTTCGGCGTCTCGGCCTGTGCCACTTGTGACGGCTTCTTCTATCGCGGCCAGGAGATCGTGGTGATCGGCGGCGGCAACACCGCCGTCGAAGAAGCGCTGTTCCTGACCAACTTCGCCTCCAAGGTCACATTGATCCACCGCCGCGACGAGCTGCGCGCGGAAAAGATCCTGCAAGATCGCCTGTTCAAGAACGAAAAGATCGAAACCCTGTGGTTCAACACCCTGGACGAGGTCTATGGCACCGATGCCCCGCTGGGTGTGGAAGGCGTGAAGGTCAAGAACGTGAACACCGGCGAGATCACCGACATCCCCTGCAAAGGCGTGTTTGTCGCCATCGGCCACGCCCCTGCCAACGAGCTGGTCAAGGACACGCTTGACCTGCACAACGGTGGCTATGTGACCGTCAAACCCGGCACGACCGAAACTTCGGTTCCGGGCATCTTCGCAGCGGGCGACCTGACGGACCACAAATACCGTCAGGCGGTCACCAGCGCCGGTATGGGCTGCATGGCCGCGCTGGACGCCGAACGCTTTCTGGCAGAGCAGGAGTAATTCCGATGCCGCACGATTTCGACGCACAACGCCGGGAAACCGTTGCGGCATATGACCAGATGCAGGCCGAACACGGCCTGCCCGACATCGCGGATATCGACTATTTCCTGGTCGCATCCCGTGAGGACACCAATTGGCAGGCGCTGGCCGAGCAGCTGAGCAACGAAGGCTACGCCTGCCAATATGTGGACGATGATGAGGAAGCGGACGCGCCCTATCTTGTCGCCACCCTGCCCGACCAGATCATTTCAGCCAGCGGAATCTGGATCGGCGAAGAGGTCGCAACGCGTGCGGCTTTGGAACATGGCTTCCACCCCGACGGATGGGGATTGGAGGGCTAAGCCCCTCGCGCATAGCGACCTTCTCTCCCACCCTGTTCGCGGATTTACGCCACAGGCTTGCCCCAGGGTAAGCATTATGGATGAGCCAGTGGGGCCAAGCGCCCACAATCGGCAAGAAACCACCACTTTATCCACAGTTTCCAGAAAAAGTTCTTTGCGTTTGAGTTGCGATATGCAATGTGCGTTCACGAATGAACACACATTGAGTCGCCCCGAGATGCCCACCAACGTCCAGAAAAGCACAGCAGAGGATGAAGACATGCTCTTCCGCCTGTTGCGGCAGCTGGATATTGCGCCAGAAGCCTCTCAGCGGGAAACCGCACAAGCCCTGGGGGTGTCCCTTGGGCGTCTGAACGCGCAACTTCGCGGAGCGGCCGATGCAGGGTTCATCAACATCAGCGACAGAACCGGCCCCGACAAACGACGCCGGTTTGCCTACGCGATCACTTCGCGCGGTGCGGCAGAGAAAATTCGGCTGACAGATCAGTTTCTGGCCCGAAAGTTCGCCGAATATGACGCGCTGCACGCAGAACTCACCGGCACAACCAGCGGCCTAAATCCTTTTAAGTACAGGACCAAACTTATGCAGAACAATCTCGCTCCTATTCCCGAGCTCTACGTTTCGCACGACTCGGCACAGAAACTCAAAGTCGAAGCAGCCGACCTGGTCAGCCACGACCTGACCCCGCGTCAGATCTGTGACCTGGAACTGCTGATGAACGGCGGCTTCAACCCGCTCAAAGGCTTCCTGTCCGAAGCCGACTACAACGGTGTTGTTGAAAACATGCGTCTGGCCGACGGCCAGCTGTGGCCGATGCCGATCACCCTGGACGTTTCCGAAGACTTCGCAAGCAGCCTGGAAATCGGTCAGGACATCGCCCTGCGTGACCAGGAAGGCGTGATCCTGGCAACCATGACCGTCACCGACCGTTGGGAACCCAACAAGTCGCTGGAAGCGGAAAAAGTGTTCGGTGCAGACGACGACGCCCACCCGGCCGTCAACTACCTGCACAACCAGGCCGGCAAAATCTATCTGGGTGGTCCGGTCACCGGCATCCAACAGCCCGTGCACTATGACTTCCGTGCCCGTCGCGACACGCCGAACGAACTGCGCGCCTACTTCCGCAAGCTGGGCTGGCGCAAAGTTGTGGCCTTCCAGACCCGCAACCCGCTGCACCGCGCACACCAGGAACTGACCTTCCGCGCTGCACGTGAAGCCGAAGCCAACCTGCTGATCCACCCGGTTGTCGGCATGACCAAGCCGGGCGACGTTGACCACTTCACCCGCGTGCGCTGCTACGAGGCAGTTCTGGACAAATACCCGCAGTCCACCACCACCATGTCGCTGCTGAACCTGGCCATGCGTATGGCGGGCCCGCGCGAAGCGGTCTGGCACGGCCTGATCCGCAAGAACCACGGCTGCACCCACTTCATCGTTGGCCGCGACCACGCAGGCCCCGGCAAGAACTCGGCCGGTGAAGATTTCTATGGCCCCTATGATGCACAGGACCTGTTCCGCGAGCATCAGGACGAAATCGGCATCGAAATGGTTGACTTCAAGCACATGGTCTATGTGCAGGAACGCGCCCAGTATGAGCCCAACGACGAGATCGCAGATCGTGACAACGTCACCATCCTGAACATCTCGGGCACCGAACTGCGCCGCCGTCTGGCCGAAGGTCTGGAAATCCCCGAGTGGTTCTCGTTCCCCGAAGTGGTCAAGGAACTGCGCCGCACCAAGCCGCCGCGTTCGCAGCAGGGCTTCACCGTGTTCTTCACCGGCTTCTCCGGTTCGGGCAAATCCACCATCGCCAACGCGCTGATGGTCAAGCTGATGGAAATGGGCGGTCGCCCCGTGACCCTGCTGGACGGTGACCTGGTTCGCAAGAACCTGTCGTCCGAGCTGGGCTTCTCGAAAGAGCACCGTGACCTGAACATCCGCCGCATCGGCTATGTCGCTTCGGAAATCACCAAGAACGGCGGTATCGCCATCTGTGCCCCGATCGCGCCTTACGCAACCACCCGTCGCGCGGTTCGCGAAGACATCGAGCAGTTCGGCGCCTTTGTCGAAGTCCACGTTGCCACCTCGATCGAAGAGTGTGAGCGCCGTGACCGCAAGGGCCTGTACAAGCTGGCACGCGAAGGCAAGATCAAAGAGTTCACCGGCATCTCCGATCCCTACGACGTTCCGGTCAACCCCGAGCTGAGCGTCGAAACCGAGAATGTCGACGTCGACAACTGCGCCCACCAGGTTCTGCTGAAGCTGGAGAGCATGGGCCTGATCGCTGGCTAAGTGAGCCGCGCGCTACCGGGCAAGTGCGGGTCCACCGCGCCCTGCCCGGCCACAAGACTCAGAACGCCTACCGGGTTTCCCTGGTAGGCGTTTGTCGTTTCAGGCTGCCGCCCTCATGGCCGGGCAATGGCGACTAGCGGCTCAGCGAGCCCGCGATTGCATCGACCGCGCGCCGCTCCAGATCGCAATAGGGCAGAACCTGTGCCTGCAGCGCCTGGATCTTGGGCAGTCTGCGCTGGAAATCATCCTCGCTCATCGCTTCGACCGCGGCGCGCATCTCGGCCTCGGATTGGCATTGGATGATCCCGTCGGTATCCATGAATTCCCCCAGATTCGGGCAGCCCCAGTAGATCGGCACCGTGTTGCACAGGATCGCATCGACCAGCTTTTCGGAGAAGTAATTCCGCTCCTGCACATTCTCGATCACGATGGAATAGCGATAGGGCGCCAATCCGTCGGACTTGCGATCGAAAGCCGTGTATCCCCGGCCCATTACCTCCACCGGTTTGCCAGCGGCACGGACCCAATCCACCATCGCGTGGCGCAGCTTGTGGCCGCTGGAATCCCGCTTGGCCGAGGCAATCAGGGAACACATGTCCGTCTTGTTCAGCGGCAGATCCCGCCATTCCGGCACCCAGGTGGTCCCCAGCGGGAAGAACAGCGCGTTGGGCAAGCGGTCCAGCAGATACTGGCTGAACGTCAGCACTTTGTAGAACCGGCGGTGCGTCAGGCGCAGCAACCGCAAGTGCTTGGCGTGGATCACCGAAGGTTCCCCCAGCAGCAGCGAAATCTGCGCGCGCGTGCCATAGCTCAGCTGATAATGCGTGTTGGTACGGGGAAACACCACCAGATGATCCTGCGGTCCCAGATCCCCAATTGTTGCCCCCCGCAGGCGATCCGGACAGCCATGTGGCCAGATCAGTTCCGCGACCGGGGTCTGCGTCAGTTTCGGACCCAGCTTCAGCCCATAGGGCAGCACCGCAATGGCAACGTCGCTCATTGTGTCAGCCCCGCTCCACATCCGGCAGATCAACGGTCCCGCGCATCAGCACAAAGCCACGCCCCGCAACCTTTACCCCCTCGATCGCCTCTGCGGTGCCGACACGGCCCACCTTGGCCTGACCGGGGCGGCCCATCCAATGGCCCTGCTCGGCCACGAATTCTGCGGCGTCTATATGGCCATGTTTCCACATATAGGCCGCCATGGCCCCCGTGGCGGATCCGGTGAAGGGATCTTCGGGTGGGCTGGGCGGCGCCAGCAACAGACGCGAGAATGTGTCCCCCTGCCCTGTTTCGCCGCCAAGCGTTGCAAGGAAGGGTTCGGACATATCAGTTCCCGGCGCGCCAAGCGCTTCGGCCAGTTTGGCCAAAGCCTCCACGTTCAGCTGCGCCGCCTTCAGCGCCGCCTTGTCGCGCAACAGCGTGACGCAGAAGGGCAAACCGGTGGAGACCACCTGCGGCTGTCCGATGATCGCATCAACCGGAAGCGAAATGGCGGCAGCGACCAGTTCAGGATCGGGGGTTGCACCAAAGGTGGGGGCGACCTGCGTCATCTCGATCTCATCACCATTGATCCGGATCGGGATCAGCCCCGCGCCGGTTTCCAGAACAATGCTGTCCCCGGAAATCAGACCGCGGTCACGCATGGCGGCAACGGTTGCGACGGTCGGATGTCCGGCAAACGGGATTTCCCGACTGGCCAGATAGTAGCGGACACGGATGTCAGCGACCTCGGACGGTCCGGTAAAGGTGCATTCCACAAGGGAGGTTTCCCGCACGAAATCCAGACAGGTCTGAAGCGGCAGATCCGCGCCGCCATGCACCACCGCACAGCCGTTTCCGCCAAAGGCCCGATCCGCAAAGGCATCCACCCAATCAACATCAAACCGAGCCATGCAACCTCCTGTCATGCAAAAGCCCCGGCGAAACCGCGCGGGGCTTTATCCTTTGGCCAATGTGCAACCCATCAGCCCGGGCTGCAAGGGGGATCAGTGTACAGCGACGGGCGCGTAATCGTTCTGGCGGGCCAGCACGAAGGCCATCTGACGATCCGCAACCAGCGCCAGCTGTTCGCCATCGGCATTGTGAACCGCATAGAGCTGCTCACGCCCGGCGGCGTTGGCCTGAACCTCTGGCGGGAGATCGGCAACATCAACGGTTTTGACATAGACGATCCGCGCGCTGTCTTCGCTGAAATCGAACGGTGTATGCATCCTTTACCCTTTCCTGATGTTGATAGTCTGAACAACGGTTTCCGGGCGCGAGCGTGTCAGGTCGACATGCAACAGCCCGTTTTCCATCAGCGCTTCGCCCACTTCGACACCATCGGCCAGCACGAACATCCGCTGGAACTGGCGCGCGGCGATGCCCCTGTGCAGGAACACGCGGCCTTCGGAATCGTCCCGTTGACGTCCGCGGATGACCAGCTGCCGGTCTTCGATGGTGATAGACAGATCCTCTTCGGCAAATCCCGCTACGGCCAGCGTGATCCGATAGGAGTAATCCGAGGTCTGTTCGATATTATAAGGAGGATATCCCTCGTTGCCCGATTTGGCCGAGCGCTCAAGGAGGCGTTCCAATTGCTCGAACCCAAGCATGTGCGGGTATGAGCCCAGAGTAAGTTTCGACACGTTCGATCGTCCTTTTTTGTCAAAGCGACGCAGTGCGCGGCCCCAATCCTGGCAGCCGCACCTTTCGAATATGGGAAGAAAACCCGGGGTTAACAA
>JALEGX010000004.1 GCA_022763485.1 Paracoccaceae bacterium
CCCGGGCCCGGCCCGCACAATGAACAGAGCCGCGCGGGGCTCGCTGGCGTCCCGGCCTGCGGCCACCCCGTTCCGGCCGCCGATTTTGCCGTATTGGGCGGGGTTTTTGGCTACAACCCCGGCCACGCCCGGATCGAAAACCGCCCGGTAGACAAAGAACCCGATGATCAGGATGGCCAGAACGCTCAGGGCGCGGACACGGCCTGCGGGCAACCGGGAGTAGGCCAGGATCGCCGCCAGGATGGTTGCGGCGCCCAGGATCAGCGCCAGGATGATCTGCAGACCGCCGCCGCTCCACGCGCCTTCGACCGGCTCGGCACCGATCAGCACGGCAGCCAGCCCGCCCAGGGCCACAAAGCCCATGACACCGACGTTGAACAGGCCAGCAAAGCCCCATTGCAGGTTCACCCCCAGCGCCATGATGGTGCTGATCAGGGCCATGTTCAGAATGGTCAGCGACGCATTCCAGCTTTGCATCATTCCGGTCAGGAGGAAGAGGAGGCCAACAAGCGCGAAAAGACCGGTGTTCTTGACTGTTTCGCTCATACCGATTTCCCCTTGAAGAGCCCGGTGGGCTTGAACAGAAGCACAATCAGCAGGATCATGAAGCTGACGGCAAATTTGTAGTCGGTGCTCAGAAGCTGCACCAGGCCCGAAGGTTCGAGGTTTTCAGGCAGCAGGTACTTCAGCACCTTCTTCCAGGCATAGGTGATCGTCACCTCGGAAAAGGCAATGACGAAGCCGCCGGCAATCGCGCCCAGCGGATTGCCGAGCCCCCCCACGATGGCAGAGGCAAAGATCGGCAGCAGCAGCTGGAAGTAGACAAACGGCTTGAAGGATTTATCCAGCCCGTAGAGCACGCCCGCCACGGTCGCCAGCGCGGCCACGATCAGCCATGTGTACATGACCACGCGTTCCGGGTTGATGCCCGACAGCAACGCCAGATCCTCGTTATCGGAATAGGCGCGCATGGATTTGCCGGTGCGGGTGCGGTTCAGGAACCAGAACAGCAGCGCCACGGCAATCACCGCAACAACCACCGTCAGGCCTTGGGAGGTCTTGATCGCCAGGCCTTCGCGCAGACCGGTCATCTGCTTGAATTCCCGCGCGGAAATCAGAAACCGTTCGCCGTCAGAAAAGCGCTGATCACCCGGGCCGATGATGAAGCGCACCAGGCCGTTCATGATGAACATGACGCCCATCGACACGATGACCAAGATCACCGGCTTGGCCTTCTGCTCCCGATAGAAGCGATAGACCAACCGGTCGGTGAGCAGCACCAGCAGCATACAGCCGGCAATGGCGACGGGCAGGGCGAGCAGGGCGGTCGGCAACGGTCCCAGCCCGATACCCATGCTCTGGAACCACCAGGTGACCAGAACCGCGATCATCGCGCCAAAGGCCATGGTGTCGCCATGGGCAAAGTTCGAGAACCGCAGGATGCCATAGATAAGCGTCACCCCGAGCGCGCCCAGAGCCAGCTGGCTGCCATAGGCGATCGCGGGGATCAGCACAAAGTTGGAAAGCGCCACAAGGGCGTTGAGGAAGTCCATCAGGAAGTTTTCCTTTCTTCGCCACAGGAGCCGACATAGGTCATCAGGTCACCATTCTTGAAACTGATCTCCCACAGCGCCTCACCGCGGGGACCGATCGTGATGGTTTCCTTCGAAACTCCGGTTTTGAAAACATATTCAAGCGCGCCCGACTTGAAGGTCTTGGCGCGGGCTTTGTAGTCGCCGCTGCCGCTGACCAGCACCCGTCCTGAACGGTTCTTGCGGGTCAGGGAAACAGGCAGGCGGACGTCGGCGCGCTGCATGCCAGCCGACGTGACCTTGACCACATGGGTGAATTCGCACTGGCTGGCGAAATCTGCCGCCACAGAGGGACCGGCAGACAGCGACAGAGCCGCCGCGCAGGCAAATGCAGTCAGGCCGATACGCGTGGTGCGCGGGTTCATGTTGGGCATGGCTTATCCCCCCAGGAACGACTTGCGCACTTCGGGGTCGGCCAGCAGTTCCTTGCCGGTGCCCGAATAGGCGTTACGGCCTTGGACCAGAACATAGCCGCGATCCGCGATCTCCAGCGCCTGTTTGGCGTTCTGTTCGACCATCAGGATGGGCAGGCCAGTGCGGCTGACCTCGATGATGCGGTCGAACAGTTCGTCCATGACGATGGGCGACACGCCCGCGGTGGGTTCGTCCAGCATCAGCACCTTGGGCTGGGTCATCAGCGCCCGGCCCACGGCCACCTGCTGGCGTTGTCCACCGGACAGTTCCCCCGCCGCCTGATGGCGTTTCTCTTTCAGGATCGGGAACAGGGAATAGACCTGCTCCATCGTGTCCGAGAAATCATCCGTGCGGATGAAGGCGCCCATTTCAAGGTTCTCTTCCACCGTCATGGAGGTGAAGATGTTGTTGGTCTGCGGTACGAAACCCATGCCCTTGATCACACGGTCCTGCGGGCTGAGGTTGGTGATGTCTTCACCATCCAGACGCACCGAGCCCTGACGCACGTTCAGCATGCCGAAAACGGCCTTCATGGCGGTGGACTTGCCGGCACCGTTGGGGCCAACGATCACCGCGATTTCGCCGGGATTCACTGCGATGGTGCATTCATGCAGGATGTCGGGGCCCTTGCCGTAGCCGCCAGTCATCGTATCGCCGATCAGGAAGGGGCTGTCGCCCGCAACCTTGTGGGTCGGGCCGCTTTGCGGATGCGCCGGGGTCATGGTGCCCATGCCGGCGGCATTGGTGATCGTGGCGTCCTTGTTGCCGTGATCGTCCTGGTACGGTGAATCACTCATGCGCCCGCCTCCAGCTGGTCCTTGTTCTTCAGACCGGTGCCCAGATAGGCTTCGATCACCTGCTCATTGGCCTTGATTTCGTCCAGCGAGCCTTCGGCCAGAACCTTGCCCTCGGCCATACAGATGACCGGGCCGCAGATCTTGCCGATGAAATCCATGTCATGTTCGATGACCACGAAGGTATAGCCGCGTTCCTTGTTCAGGCGCAGGATGGTGTCGCCGATGGTCATCAGCAGGGTGCGGTTCACCCCGGCGCCCACTTCGTCCAGGAACACGATCTTGGCGTCCACCATCATCGTGCGGCCCAGCTCCAGCAGCTTCTTCTGGCCGCCGGAAACCTGACCTGCCTTGTGGTCGGCCAGATGTTCGATGGTCAGGAATTCAAGCACTTCGTCCGCCTTGGCCCGCAGCGCGCGCTCTTCGTCCGCGATACGCTTGCGCCCGAACCAGGTGTTCCACAGGGTTTCCCCCGACTGACCGCCCGGCACCATCATCAGGTTCTCGCGGCAGCTCATCGAGCTGAACTCATGCGCGATCTGGAAGGTGCGCAGCAGCCCCTTGTGGAACAGCTGGTGCGGCGGCAGGCCGGTGATGTCTTCGCCGTCCATCGTGACCTTGCCCGATGTTGGCGGAAGAACGCCCGCAATTACGTTGAAAAGAGTGGTTTTTCCGGCGCCATTTGGTCCGATCAGACCGGTGATGGAGCCTTTGGCGATTTCCAGTGAGGCCCCGTCGACCGCGTGAAAACCCCCGAAATGCTTGTGTACGTCCTGAACGACGATCATTCCGTTTGATCCCCCACCGCTTTGTGCGGCTTATCTATTGAAACAGCCCGGAACGGTGTCCGGGCTGTCTGTCTTGTGATGATCGCGTACCGATCAGCGATACTTGACCGTGGTGATCTTGCCACCGTCGATCTTGTACTGGCGGTAGTTGCCTGCGCTTTCGCCCGGGCCGATCAGCTCAACTGCGGTTGCGCCGACATAGTCGACATCGCCGCCGTTCTTGATGATTTCCAGTGCCTTGCCCAGCTCACCCGGATAGATCTTTTCTCCCGGTGCGTTGGCGACATCCATGATCTTGCCTTTGTAGTCGGCCGGATCCTTGGAGTTCGCGGCCTGCATCGCCAGCATGATCAGAGCGGCCGCGTCGTAGCTTTCGCCCACAAAGGAAGAGGTGCCGTCAAAGCCGTTGGCTTCGCCCATGGCACGCATGGAGGCTGCGCCGGGGCTATCGGTGCCCGGAACCTGACCGGTCGAACCGTCGATTTCCGAACCGAAGTTCTCTTCCAGCAGCGCGCCGTACATGCCGTCCGGGAAGTGGAAGGTGTCAAACGCGCCCGAGTCGATCGACGCGCGGACAACGCCGGAACCGCCCTGGTCCAGATAACCCGCAACAACCAGCAGATCGCCACCGGCAGCTGCCAGTGCGCCAACTTCTGCCGAGTAGTCGGCTTTGCCGTCTTCATGCGCGGCCGAGATGGTCACCGAGCCACCAGCGCCTTCGAAGGCCGACTGGAAGCTGTCCGCCAGACCTTTGCCGTAGTCGTTGTTGGTGTAGGTCAGGGCAACTTCCTGGATACCCATTTCCATCAGCACTTCGGTCATCACGACACCCTGGCGGGCATCCGACGGCGCGGTGCGGAAGAACAGACCGTTGTCTTCGGCGGTCGACAGGGCCGGCGAGGTGGCCGACGGAGAGATCATGACCATGCCGTTTGCAACAGCAACGTTGGACAGGATCGCACCGGTCACGCCGGAACAGTCGGCACCAACGATGCCGTTGACCTTGTCCGAGGTGATCAGACGCTCAGCAGCAGCGGTTGCAGCCGACGCGTCCACACAGGTGGAGTCCGCACGGACCGGGGTCACGGTTGCTGCGTCCAGCAGCATACCGGACTCGGTGGCTTCCTTCATTGCCAGCTCGGCAGCGGCAGCCATCGGCGGGGTCAGCGATTCAATCGGGCCGGTGAAACCGAAGATGATCCCAAGCTTCACTTCCTTTGCGTGGCCGCCAGCAAAAGCGGTACCTGCGGTCAGGGCCACAGCCGCGGTGGCCATCAGCAGCTTTTTCATGAGTAAACTCCCAAAATGTTGGAACAATGATTGTTCATTTCTGACCCTAGCAAGCTATGTGGAAAAGAAAAGACCTATCCGACCAGCCTGATGAGCCGCGTTTTCTGAGGAACGCGGCGGCCCACTACACCGGCAACGTCAAAAGGAAAAGGAAAAAATGAAGAATTGGATCCAATATCTTTTCGTGCTGCTGCTGGCTACGCCGGTCTGGGCGGACACCCTGCAAACCAGCCAAGGCACGCTGCGGATCACCCCGATGATCACCGGTCTGGACGTGCCCTGGGCCATCGGTTTTGCACCGGATGGGGCGGCCTTCGTGACCGACCGCGAAGGCCGGCTGATCCATTGGACGCCGGAGCGAACGCAGGAAATCAAAGGTTTGCCCAAAACAGTTGATGAAGGGCAGGGTGGCCTTCTGGATGTCATGGTGCCCCGCGATTTTGCCCAGAGCCGCGAGATCTTTCTGACCTATTCCATTCGTCAGGGACGCGGGTCGGGCACAGCGCTGGCGCGCGCGCAATTGGCGCCGGGGGCCAGCCGGTTGTCCGATCTGAAGGTGCTGTTCCAATCCGCGCCGCACTCCCTGACGAACCGCCATTACGGCAGCCGCGTGGTCGAGGCGCGCGATGGCACGCTTTACCTGTCCATCGGGGATCGGGGAGAGCGTCCCAGCGCGCAGAATCTGGGGCTGCACCAAGGGTCGATCATCCGTCTGAATCGGGATGGATCCGTTCCCACGGACAATCCCTTTGTCGGACGGTCCGATGCCCGGCCCGAGATCTGGAGCTATGGGCACCGCAACCCGCAGGGCATGGCGATTGATCCGAAGGGGCGGATCTGGACCGCGGAACATGGCGCGCGGGGCGGCGATGAAATCAACCTGATCCGCAGGGGCGCGAACTTCGGCTGGCCGGTGATCTCTTACGGGCGGCATTACTCCGGCGGCAAGATCGGCGAAGGCACCTCCAAAAAGGGCATGGAACAGCCGGAATTCTACTGGGATCCCTCGATCGCCCCCTCCGGCATGATGATCTATTCCGGCAAGCTGTGGCCTGACTGGCGGGGGCAAAAATTTGTCGGCTCGTTGAAGTTCGATTATATCGCAAGGCTTTCCGGAACGCCCCTGAGGGAACGTGAGAAGATCCAGTCGGATCTGACGGGCCGTATTCGTGCCGTTGCCGAAGCGCCTGATGGCACCATCTGGTTTGCGTCCGAGATCGAAGGAACCGTCTACAGGATCTCCCCCTGATACAAAACGCAAAAAACACTTCAGGCGCCCGATCATCGGACGCCTGGATGGTATTGATAAGGCTTTATCTTTCGGCTCAGATCGACAGGCGGGTCGCCTGGCTGCCGCGTTCACGATAGGGCGTGGTGTCGTAATGCGCCCGGTAGCATTTGGAGAAATGCGAGGGCGAGGCGAAACCGCAGGCCAGCGCCACGTTGATCACGCTCATGTCGGTCTGCATCAGCAGGTTGCGCGCCTTCTGCAAGCGCAGCTCCATATAGTAGCGTTTGGGGCTGCGGTTCAGATAGCGCCGGAACAGGCGCTCCAGCTGGCGGGTCGACATGCCCACATCCTTGGCCAGGATCGACGGGCTGATCGGTTCCTCGATGTTCTTTTCCATCATCTGGATGACCAGGGACAGCTTCGGATGGCGCACGCCGATCCGCGTCGGCACGGACAGGCGCTGGGTGTCCTGATCGGTGCGGATCGAGGAATAGATCAGCTGATCCGCAACCGCATTGGCCAGCTCCTCGCCGTGGTCATTTGCCACCAGCTTCAGCATCAGGTCGATGGAGGAGGTGCCGCCAGCGGTGGTCATGCGGTTTCCGTCCACGACAAAGACGGATTTGGTCAGCTCGACCTCGTCGAACTCCTCGGAAAAGCTGTCGGCGTTTTCCCAGTGGATCGTGGCGCGCTTGCCGTCCAGCAACCCGGCCTTGGCCAGCGAAAACGCCGCCGTACACAGACCGCCCACCGGCAATCCCTTGCGGGCCTCGCGGCGAAGCCACGCCAGCAGTTTCTTGGAGGTCGCGGCCTGCACCTGCACGCCGCCACAGATCATGATGGTGTCATCACGCTGCAGATCACCCAGATCCCCGTCCAGATTGAACGATGTGCCGGCCGAACAGGTGACCGAGTCGCCGCCTTCGCCGATCAGCGACCACTCATAGAGTGTCTTGCCCGACATCCGATTGGCAATGCGCAGACATTCCACGGCCGACGAAAACGACAGAAGTGTAAAATTCTCAAGGAGAACAAAGACAAAGCGCCGCGGGCGGTCGCTTTCGGTCTCGACCTCGATGATATGGCGGATCTCATGCATCCTGCAGATTTCCCTTGGTTTCGCGGCACAAAGTTCACGGATTCTTTCCGTAGCGGGAATTGCAGCATTTTCAGAGCGGTAAAGCAACGTCAAGTGCATGCAATTCGCAACTGGTCAGACCCCCAGCTCTTTTGTATAGAGGGCCTCTCTATATCTTGGAAAAGACCCCTAGCGGAGATCAAAGCAATGAGTGAGTGGCAAAAATCGAACTGGCGCGCGAAACCGCGGGTTCAGATGCCCGACTATACCGACCCCGAGGCCCTGGCCGCCGTCGAGGCTCAGCTTTCGAAGTATCCCCCCCTGGTCTTTGCCGGAGAAGCGCGGCGCCTGAAACAGCATCTTGGGGCCGCCGGACGCGGCGAGGCCTTCCTGCTTCAGGGCGGGGATTGCGCAGAAGCTTTTGAGCAGTTCAGCGCGGATGCCATCCGGGACACGTTCAAGGTGATGCTGCAGATGGCCATGGTGCTGACCTATGGTGCCAAGGTGCCGGTGGTGAAAGTGGGCCGTATGGCGGGCCAATTCGCCAAGCCGCGCAGCGCGCCGACCGAAGTGATCGATGGCGTGGAGCTGCCCAGCTACCGCGGTGACATCATCAATGAGCTGGCCTTCACCCCCGAAGCCCGCATTCCCGATCCGCGCAAGATGCTGCAGGCCTATACCCAGGCCGCCGCAACGCTGAACCTGCTGCGCGCGTTCTCGACCGGTGGTTTCGCCGACATGAAGCGCGTACATTCCTGGACCCTGGGATTCACCAGCGATCAGGAAGTGCAGAAATATGCAGAGATCGCGACCCGGATTCAGGACACGATCGATTTCATGGCGGCTGCCGGTATCTCGGGTGAGACGACGCATGAGTTCTCGACTGTGGAATTCTACACCAGCCACGAAAGCCTGCTGCTGGAGTACGAAGAGGCGCTGACCCGCGAGGATTCCACCTCGGGCGATTGGCTGGCCGGGTCCGGTCACATGATCTGGATCGGCGACCGCACCCGTCAGCCCGACGGCGCGCATGTTGAATTCTGCAGCGGTGTTCTGAACCCGATTGGCCTGAAATGTGGTCCGACCACCACGGCCGAAGACCTGAAGGTTCTGATGAACAAGCTGAACCCGCAGAACGAAGAGGGCCGTCTGACGCTGATCGCGCGCTTCGGTGCGGGCAACGTGGGCGAACACCTGCCGCGTCTGATCAAGGCCGTGCGCGAAGAAGGCGCAAAGGTCACCTGGGTCTGCGATCCGATGCATGGCAATACGATCAAGTCGTCGACCGGGTACAAGACCCGTCCGTTCGACTCCGTGCTGCGCGAGGTGCGGGACTTCTTCGCGGTACATAGCGCCGAGGGCACCATCCCGGGCGGTGTGCATTTCGAGATGACCGGTCAGGACGTGACCGAATGCACCGGCGGCGTTCGTGCCGTGACCGAAGAGGACCTGTCCGATCGCTACCACACCGCCTGCGACCCGCGTCTGAACGCATCACAGTCGCTGGAACTGGCCTTCCTGGTTGCCGAAGAGCTGTCGGCTCTGCGCTCCAAGCGCGAAGAGCGTCAGGCGAGCTGATCCGATCAGACCATCACCAAAGACCAGAAAGCCCCGGATTTCCGGGGCTTTTTCTTTGTCTCACTTCGATTTTGACGCCACCAGCCGCAGATGTGAGGCACCGGTCAGCGGGGCCTGGGTTTCGGCAAACGCCGCCGCCCGTTGGGGTCTTGGGGGCTGTATCGCAACATCGGCCATTTTCCGGCTGCGTTCACGCACACTGCGCAGGTCTGCGTTTTCAAGCTCGAACAGATAGGGCGGGTCGACCGGAATGGGGTTGGCGACCATTACGCCCAGCGCGCGGTTGATCGCGCCGTCATCGCTGCGCAGGGGCATCAACAACATGCTGGCCGTGGCAATCGGCGCGCTGGCACAGCGCAGGGCAAGCTGCGCAACAGCAGGGGCTTCGAACATATGCTCCAGCACCGCCGCGATGCGCGGGTGCGCCGTGTCGGGAAAAAGGGACAGAAACGACCTTCCGCGCAGGTCCTCATCGGCCGTCTGGCACACCATCTGACCGGACAGGCGAAACACCGTTCCCTCTGCGTCTGAGCGTTCCAGGATGAAGGCATGATCCAGTACCCCCTGCAGCCCCCGCGGATCCACGCGGGAGCGCAGCGGCACACTGCCGCTTTCTTCAAAAAGCGCGGTCCAATAGGCATCCGCCTGACGGATAGGAGGGGCTAGGGCAGGATTGCGCATACGGGTCATGGGAACCACTTTTCCATATCTGCGACCCATGCCGGACCCCGATCGTCTGTCAATCGTCATCTGTGTCACCTGAACGCTTGAGACCATGATCCCCCGTGACGGCGTTACCTGCCGCCCAACAGGGTTTCTCAAGTCTTAACGTGGCATGATACGTCTCAAACTGAGAGCAAATTGTTAACCTTTGGTTAATCGCGCCGCGGGAAGCGTTCTGGCACGGGGTGCGGGGCTTGCCCTGAGGCGTGGGATCGCTAAAGGTGCTCTGACGCAAGACAAGGACCTGTGCATGGCGCAAAACAAGACACTGCATTCGATGACCGGGTTTGCCTCGGGCCGGGGAGAATTGGACGGATTTTCCTGGAGCTGGGAGCTACGGAGCGTCAACGCCAAGGGGCTGGATATCCGATTTCGGGTCCCGGACTGGCTGGACGGGCTGGAAACGGCATTGCGCGGTGTGCTGACCGAACAGGTGGCGCGGGGCAATATCTCGCTGTCGCTGCGCCTGACACGGCAAGAAGACAGCGGATCCCAGCTGGCGGTGAACGCCGCCGCTTTGCAGAGCGTGCTGGACGCCTTGCAACAGGTGCAACAGAAGGCCGCCGAACAGGGTGTGACGCTGGCGCCGACCAGCGGGGCGGACCTGCTGGGCGTGCGGGGCGTGCTGGAACAGCGCAGCGTGGAAACCGATGCCGCACCGCTGGTGGCGCAGATGACCCGTGAGTTCAAGGAGCTGACCGCCGCCTTTCTGACCATGCGCGAGGAAGAGGGCGCCGCGTTGCTGCGCATTCTGCGCGACCAACTGGATCTGGTTGCCGATCTGCGCACCCGCGCGGCCGAGGCCGCCGAAGCGCGCAAACCGCAGGTCGCCCAGGCGCTACAGACCAATCTGGCGCGGGTGCTGGACAACAGCGACGGCGCGGATCCGGATCGGGTGGCACAGGAGCTGGCCATGCTGGCGGTCAAGGCTGATGTCACCGAAGAGATCGACCGGCTGGGCGCCCATGTCGACGCGGCGCGCGCGCTGCTGGATCAGGGTGGCCCGGTGGGGCGCAAGCTGGACTTCCTGATGCAGGAGTTCAACCGCGAAGCCAATACCCTGTGCTCCAAGGCACAGAACAGCAATCTGACAACGATCGGTCTTGAACTGAAAACTGTCATCGATCAGATGCGCGAGCAGGTGCAGAACATCGAATAACAAGGAGAACCGACATGGCGGATCGCCGTGGTCTGTTGATCATTCTGTCCTCGCCTTCCGGGGCAGGCAAATCCACTCTGGCGCGTCGGCTGATGACCTGGGATCCGGGACTGAAGTTTTCGGTGTCGGCCACCACGCGGCAACCGCGTCCGGGCGAAGAGCATGGCCGTGAATATTACTTCATGACCGAAGAAGGGTTCAAACAGCAGGTCGCCGAAGGTGAAATGCTGGAGCACGCCCATGTCTTCGGCAATTTCTACGGCTCCCCGGCGGGGCCGGTGCGCTCGACCATCGACTCCGGTCAGGACGTGCTGTTTGACGTGGACTGGCAGGGTGAAATCCAGATCCGCAATTCGGATCTGGGCAAACACGCGCTGTCGATCTTCATCCTGCCGCCGTCGATCCGCGAGCTGCGCCGCCGCCTGGAAACCAGGGCGCAGGACAGCGACGAGGTGATCTCCAAACGGATGCTCAAGAGCTGGGACGAGATCAGCCACTGGGGCTATTACGATTATGTCCTGATCAATGACGATCTGGATGAAACCGAAGCCAGACTGAAAACCATCGTCGAAGCCGAGCGGATGCGCCGCATCCAGCAGCCTGCGCTGCAGTCGCATGTCCGCACGCTTCAGACCGAATTCGAGGACCTGTCATGACCATCTACGCCCTTGGCCCGCATACGCCGCAAATCCACGAAGACACCTGGGTCGCGCCGGGCGTGAACCTGATCGGCAAGGTCGTTCTGGAAGAAGGCGCAAGTGTCTGGTTCGGCACCACGATCCGCGCCGATCACGAAGAGATCCGCGTCGGTGCGGGGTCCAATGTGCAGGAGAACTGCGTCATGCATATCGACGCGGGCTATCCGCTGACCATCGGCAAGAATTGCACCATTGGCCACAAGGTGATGCTGCACGGCTGCACCATCGGGGACAATACGCTGATCGGCATGGGCGCAACCGTGCTGAACGGGGCCAAGATCGGCAAGAACTGTCTGATCGGCGCCGGTGCGCTGATCACTGAAAACAAGGAAATCCCGGACAATTCGCTGGTCATGGGCGCCCCCGGCAAAGTGGTGCGTGAGATCACCGAAGACCATGCGCAACGCCTGACCATGAGCGCGCTGCACTATCAGGAGAACATGCGCCGTTTCCGCGATGAGCTGAAAGAAGTCGACGAATGAAGAACTCCAAGGGATCCCTGGTCCGTCCCGATCCGCTGCCCGACAGCGCCTCACACCCGGTGGTGACGCCGCTGTCGCCTTCTGTGGTCTATGCCTCGCAGACACCGGATGCGCTGGATGATCAGTACGAGGGGCGTGTCTCGGGCTATACCTATTCGCGTGAAGGCCACCCCAACGCCGATGTCGTGGCCCGCAGGCTGGACGAGATGGAAGGCGCCACCGGGGGATGGGTGACCGGATCCGGCATGGCGGCGGTCTCTGCCGTGCTGCTGGGGCTGCTCAAGACCGGCGATCATGTGATCGGAGGCAACCAGCTTTATGGCCGCTCGCTGCGGATGATGTCCGAAGACCTGCCGCGGCTGGGCATTGAAACCTCCTTGGCCGATCCCGGCGACGTCGAAGCCGTGCGCGCCGCGATCCGTCCCGAAACCCGGATGATCCTGGTCGAAGCGGTGTCGAACCCGACGCTGGCGGTGGCCGATATCGACGGCATCGCAGCGCTGTGCCGCGAACATGACCTGCTGCTGGTCGTCGACAACACCTTCACCACGCCCAAGGGCTTCCGGCCCTTCGATCATGGCGCCGATATCGTGCTGCATTCGATCACCAAGCTGCTGGCCGGTCATTCCGATGTCATGCTGGGCTATGTGGTGGCACGGGATCCCGCGCTCAACGAACGGCTGCGGGTGTTTTCCATCACCACCGGCCTGACGCCCAGCCCGTTTGATTGCTGGCTGGCCGAGCGGGGCATGCTGTCCTTTGACCTTCGCTTTGAACGTGCGCAAAGCACCGCTGTCATTCTGGCCGATCACCTTGCAACTTTGCCAGGGGTGAAGCGTGTTCTTTACCCGATGCGCGCCGATCATCCCGATCAGGCCCGGGCGCAGGCGCTGCTCAAGGGGCAGGGCTGCAACATGGTCAGTTTTGAACTGAACGGCGGACGTGAGGCGGCCAATGCCTTTACCCGCGCGGCTGAGGGTCTGAGCTTTGCACCGACG
>JALEGX010000055.1 GCA_022763485.1 Paracoccaceae bacterium
ACGTTTCATTTTTTTGCCCCGGAAACTGAATTGCGCCAATTTGAACAAATTTGAAGGCCGATCCCAAGCCCAAAGATGCAACTGCGCCCTGTTTCGCCGAAGATTGTCACTCAATGGGAAACAATCCTGACAGCAACCCCAGAGCTGACGCCTGTGCCGCAACGATAACGGCGTTCGGCGGCGCAATTTCTTTTTCCTAGTAAAAGACTCAGATTGACAAAGCTGAGTCTTTCAATCAGATTACGGACATCCAGCCACCTTGCCGCTGCGGTCGGGACGCCAAGATATCACCCCTTCATCAGGACCGCATCAATGCCGCACCGCATGCAAGATCAGCACATTCATGACCGTCAGACTTCGGAAGGAGCCGTTGAGCTGTTTTCGATGATCCTGATACAGAGCGATTTTCTGCATCAGATCAGTCTGGAACGCCTGATTGATCGCTCGGACGCGCTGGCTGCGGCCTCCAACATTGGATCACGCAAATGAAACAGATCGCGCATACCTCCCTTGCGAACGCAACCGAAGTTTTCCCGACCTATCATGCCGAGGACCTGACCAAAGGGGGCGTTCAGGCACGCATCCTGCTGAACGGTCAGATCTATTCGCTGCGCATCACCCGCGCGGGCAAGCTGATCCTGACGAAATGAGCCTGCATGACCAATCCCTGGTGGCGCGCCGTGGCGCGGCCGCCGTTGGTCGGCTGACTGACGTGCCCGCCTTGGAAGCTGCTGTGATCCTGTATCTTCGGATGTGGTTTCACGGCGGCGACAACAGGGCGCGGGTCCAGCAGGACTTTGATGACGTGCTTGGCGAAGGCCAGGCGCGCATCGTCATGCAGGGACTGGACCAGTTCTGCACGCTCCTGCAACAGCACGGACGCCGCCCCTTTGTTCACCACGGGCTGAAATGTTCCTGCCTTGGCGCCGATGAAAGCTGCCTGGCGCAGGTCATTGCCAGCGCCGCCTCGGGCGAGACCGAAGACGCAATGTTGATGGCCAGCCTGATGGTGCGCGCGGAAATGGCGCCCTGCCTGACCGCGCTGGCAACAGATTTCGGCCTGTCGGTCCGCCGCCTGATTGGTCGACAAAACCGAAGCAAGCCCTGGGCGCTGGCAACACGCCGCCCGCCTTCGGCATCGCTGCACTGAATTAAACCCCTTCAATCCAACTCAAAACTGACGAGACAAGAGAAATGAAATCGTTGTTTATGGTCGGCGCCTCCGTCATCGGAATGGTGTCCGGCTCTGCTGTTCTGGCCAACCAAAGCGCGGATGTTCTGACCAATTACGCCAACATCGCGCACGCGAAATACGAAGACAGCCTGATCACCGCCCGCGCCCTGAACGCCGCTGTGGACGCGCTGATCGCGGCCCCCTCGGCCGAAACTCTTGGCGCCGCCAAAGAGGCGTGGATCGCCGCGCGCGTGCCGTATCAGCAGACCGAGGTTTATCGCTTTGGCAACGCCATCGTGGACGACTGGGAGGGCAAGGTGAATGCCTGGCCGCTGGACGAAGGGCTGATCGACTATGTGGATGCCTCCTATGGCGGCCCCACCGATGACAACGAATACGCGGCACTGAACGTCATCGCCAATTCCAGCTTCAACCTGGGTGGCAAGACCATCGACGCGGCAGAAATCACCCCTGCCCTGCTGGAAGGGGACCTGCACGAAGCCGATGGTGTCGAGGCCAACGTGGCAACCGGCTATCACGCCATCGAATTCCTGCTCTGGGGGCAGGACCTGAATGGCACCGAAGCGGGCGCGGGCAACCGCCCCTGGACCGATTTCGCCAACGGCGACGCCTGCACCGGTGGGCATTGCGACCGCCGCGCAGAGTATCTGAAGGCGGCAACCGAGCTGCTGATTTCGGACCTGGAATGGATGACCGCCCAATGGGCCGAAGGCGGCGAAGCGCGTCTGGCGGTCGTTGCCGATGAAACCCGTGGCCTGTCGACCATCCTGACTGGCATGGGGTCGCTGTCCTATGGTGAACAGGCCGGTGAGCGTATGCGCCTGGGCCTGATGCTGAACGACCCCGAAGAAGAGCACGATTGCTTCTCGGACAATACGCACAACAGCCATTTCTATGACGGCAAGGGCATCCAGAACGTCTATCTGGGCACCTACACCCGCGTGAACGGTGAACTGGTATCGGGCGCCTCGCTGTCGTCGCTGGTTGCGGCCAAGAACGCCGATCTGGACGCCGAGATGCGCGGCAAGCTGGATGCCACCATGTCCGCTCTTGGTGCCCTCAAGGACGCGGCCGACAATGGCTTTGCCTATGACCAGATGCTGGCCCGCGGAAACGCCGAAGGCGAAGCGCTGATCATGGCCGGGGTGAATGGTCTGGTGGATCAGACCCGCAGCATCGAACGTGTCGTCCAGGAGCTCAAGCTGGATGGTATCGAAGTGGAAGGGTCCGACAGTCTGGACAATCCTTCGGCAGTCTTCGAATAAGACGCCCCAAACAAGAATCAGAAACGTCAGAGCAGTAGCCAACAAAAATAGCCAAGCTCTGAGCACGAAAGTAAAACAAAATGAAATCAACGCTTTCTGCGGCGCTGCTGGTCAGCGCCCCTGCTCTGCTGTGCGCAAATGCAGCCCTTGCCCAAGGCTTTTCCTGGGAAGGTGAAATCGAGATCGGCAACGAACAGGTGTTCTCCTCGGATGCAGCTGGCAACGAGATCCGCGACACCTATGCCATCATCGAACTGGGTGGGTCCTATGCCTTCGACAATGGTATCGAGATCTTCACCAACATCATCGCGGAGTCGCTGACCGGGGCCACCGCGGACCGCACCTTTGACGATATGGGCGCCTATGTCGACGAGTTGGGCGTGCGCTTCGGCTTCGGCCCGGCGACCGTTTCTGTCGGTAAGGTTGCACCGACCTTCGGGTCCGCCTGGGATGACACCGCCGGCTTCTTTGGCGGCACCCTGGCCGAGGACTATGAGCTGGGCGAATCGATCTCGATCCTGGCCGATGTGGAGCTGGGAACCGGCGTTCTGTCGTTTGGCGCGTTCTACACCGACGACACCGGGCTGAGCCGCTCGGTCGGCTTTGATCGTGGTCGCAACACCACCGCCGCCGGTGGTGCAGGCAACACCGGCAAGCTTGACAACTTCGCCATCCAATGGCGTCAGGACCTGAGCGAAAACACCTTCTACCAGGTCGGCGCACGCCACCTGAGCCAAGGTGTGGGTGATGTGGATGATGAACAAGGCTTCGTCGCTGCACTGGGGCACAATTTCGACAACGGGCTGGCCCTGTTTGGTGAGGTGTCCAGCTTCTCTAACTTCGGCGGCGGCGCGAATGATGCAACCTTTGCCACGTTGAACGCGGCCTATGGCGTTGGGTCCACCACCTTCTCTGGCACCTTCGCACACCGGGATCTGGACGCTGCGGGCGAAACCGATCTGTTCTCGATCGCGGCCGAACATGAGTTCCAGAACGGTTGGGTTTTGGGCGGCGCACTGGCCCATGTGGATGACAGCGGTGTCTCGGACAAGATCCTTGGCGTCAACCTGATCATCCCGCTGGGCAGCTAATTTGCCCTTGCAACGCAAAACACTGAACCAGGGCGGCCATTTGGTCGCCCTGTCTTGTTGCCTGCGCCCGAAAGCGGGGACCGCAACGGCACAAAGCCGCTTGTCGAATCGTGCGCCAAACGCGTTTCTTGCCGTGCCAGCGGATTGGGTTTAGGCGCATGCAGAACAAGAAAACCAAGGGTCCGACCGGATCCAGCCCCCGGGGGACACAGGCGACAGTTGCTCGTCGTTCCCGTACCCAGGCAGCAGGAATACAGATAAACCGATGAGCGCGTCCCCCTTTAGCAGCAGCCCACGAAAATCCGGTGGTCTTCCCATCGCGGTGCTGGCCACGGCCCTGGCCGGTCCGGCAGCCGGGCTTGAGCTGAATCTGCCGCATTTGCAGACCGTTGCCCGCAGCGCAGATGAGATTGCCAGGGTCAATGAGGCCACGGCACCGACCACGGATTTCGCCCAGCCAGAGCGCTTTGAAAACCTGCCCGGAGGGGCTGCG
Organism: Paracoccaceae bacterium; assembly: GCA_022763485.1. Lineage (GTDB taxonomy): Bacteria > Pseudomonadota > Alphaproteobacteria > Rhodobacterales > Rhodobacteraceae > Aliisedimentitalea. The sequence continues at coordinate 4,045 of JALEGX010000055.1, forward strand.
ACCGTTGCTGCTCGCAGCACCAAGGACGCGCTCTCGCAGCCGTCGGGCAACATGAGCTTTGACCGGCAACTTGATTTCAAGCTGGGCAATGCGCTGTTTCAGAAACTCTGGGTGTCTTCACCCTCTTCGACCAAGGCGTCGGACGGGCTGGGCCCGCTCTATAACGCGCGCTCCTGTCAGCGCTGCCATGTCCGCGACGGACGCGGCCATCCACCCGAAAGCCCCGGTGACGGCGCGGTGTCGATGTTCCTGCGGGTTTCGGTCCCGGGCCCGGTGCGCGCTGAAATGCAGGTCATCGAAGACTACATCGGCACCGCCCCGGATCCGGTTTATGGACACCAGTTGCAGGATTTCGGCCTTGCCGGGATGAAACCCGAGTATCAGCTTGATGTCCGGTACACCCACACGCAGGTGACCCTGTCAGGTGGCGAAACCGTTACCCTGCGCGCACCAACCTATGAGGCGACGGAGCTGGGCTATGGCCCGCTGGCTCCGGACGCGATGCTGTCGCCGCGGGTCGCGCCTGCGATGACCGGGCTGGGCCTGTTGGAAGCGATCCCGGCAGAGGACATTCTGGCCCATGCGGATCCAGAAGACGCCGACGGGGACGGAATTTCCGGCCGCGCCAATATTGTCTGGTCCGAAGAATTTCAGCGTCCAATGCTGGGCCGCTTCGGCCTGAAGGCCGGAAGCCCCACCGTGCATGAACAATCCGCCGCCGCCTTTTCCGGTGACATCGGCATTTCCACCCCGCTTTTCCCGGCCCCCTGGGGGGATTGCACCGCCGCCCAGATCACCTGCCGTACCGCCCCTCATGGCGACAAGGACGACCGCGTGCATGAGATCGACCAGCCGAACATGGACCTGGTCACCTTCTACAGCCGCAACCTTGGTGTTCCGGCCCGTCGCAATATCGACGATCCACAGGTTCTGCGGGGCAAAGAGGTGTTCCATGACATCGGCTGCATCAGCTGCCACACCCCCAAATTCGTCACCCATCGGCTGATCGGTCAACCGGAACAGAGCTTTCAGCTGATCTTTCCCTACAGCGACCTGTTGTTGCACGACATGGGTGAAGCCCTGGCCGATCACCGGCCCGAAGCGCGCGCAACCGGTCGGGAATGGCGCACGCCCCCCCTTTGGGGTGTCGGGCTGGCGCAACAGGTCTCGCCCGAGGCCCGCTTCCTGCATGACGGTCGCGCCCGCACCTTGTTGGAGGCCGTGCTATGGCATGGCGGAGAAGCCCAGGCCAGCCGCGACGCTGTTGTCGGGCTGACCCCGGAAGACAGCGCCGCGCTTATTCGATTTCTGGAGAGCCTATGAAACATCTCTGTGTGTCTCTGCTGCTGATGTCCGCAGCCACCACGGCACAGTCTGATCCGATCGACAGCGCGCTGGACACCCACATCCTGCCCCGCATGGAAGAATTGAGCTTCACAAGCCGGCGCCTGGCCGATGTAGCGGCACAAGACTGCACGCCAACCTCCGCTGACCTGCGAACGGCCTATGGCAAGGCTTTTGATGCCTGGATCGCTGTCAGCCATCTGCGTTTCGGCCCGACGGAAACCGACAATCGCGCCTTTGCAATGGCCTACTGGCCCGACAGCAAAGGGTTCACCCCCAAGGCGCTTTCGGCTCTCTTGCGCACCAGCGATCCCGCCATCCAGACTGCTGAAGGGTTCGCCAATGTCTCTATCGCGGCGCGCGGCTTTTACGCCATGGAGTTTCTGCTTTACGACCCGGATCTGTCGGTCGCCGGAGCGCCCGACTACCATTGCCAACTGGTGCAACGGGTCGCGCAAGACATTGCAAGCACGGCGGAAACCATCCACCAGGACTGGAACGACACCTATGCCACGCTGCTGCGCACGCCGGGTCCGGACGGCCTTTACCGAACCGAGCAGGAGGCCAAGCAGGAGCTGTACAAATCTCTGCTGACCGGACTGCAATTGACCGCCGATATGCGTCTGGGCCGCCCCTTGGGCAGCTTTGACCGCCCCCGCCCCAAACGGGCCGAGGCGCGCCGCTCCGGCCGGTCGCTGCGTCATGTCGAACTGGCACTGACCTCCATGCGGGACCTGGCCGCAACGCTGGCCACGGACCATCCCGATATCGCAGCACGGATCCTGCAGGACTTTGATCAGGCGTTGGAGCGCGCGCGCACGCTTGACGATCCGGTCTTTGCCGGAGTTGCCAGCCCCAAGGGACGCTTCAAGGTCGAAAGCCTGCAACAGCTGGTGCAGGAGGTTAGAACCAGGATCGAAACCGAGCTGGCTCCAACGCTTGGGGTTTCGGCCGGGTTCAATTCGCTGGACGGGGATTGATCCATGACCACGCGCCGCGCCTTTCTGACCGGACTGCTGGCCACGGGGCTTTTGCCCGCACCAAGCTGGGCCGATGTCGGGAACCCGGCGCTGCTGGCTGCCGCGCGGCGGCAGAACGGAGAGCACCTGATCGTAGGGCTGTCTGATCAGGGTCATATCCAGTTTGCAAGCCCGATCCCCGGGCGTGGCCATGCGGCGGCTGCGCACCCGAAACGGCCCGAGATTCTGGCTTTTGCCCGCCGCCCCGGACGCTTTGCCGACGTGATCGACTGTCGCACTGGCGCGCGGCTGTCGCGCCTGCTACCGCCTGAGGGGCGTCACTTCTACGGGCATGGGTGTTTTACACAGGATGGCCGCTATTTGCTGACCACCGAAAACGACTATGAGGCGGCGCGCGGGGTGATCGGTGTCTGGGACGCAGCCAAAGGATACGCGCGGGTGACCGAGTTCGACTCGGGCGGGATTGGACCGCATGACGTTCTGCTGCACTCTGACCAGATCCTGGTGGTGGCAAATGGCGGGATTGAGACACATCCCGACAGCGGGCGCGCAAAGCTGAACCTGCCCACCATGCGATCCAACCTGACGTACCTTCGGCTGGATGGCGCATTGCTTGAGCAGCATGAGCTGCCGGACGACCTGCGGCTCAACTCCATTCGCCATCTCACCCGGACACAGGATGGCCGGATCGGCTTTGCGATGCAGTGGCAGGGCGCGGCGGGTGAAATGGTTCCGATCGTCGGCACCCATGCCCGCGGTGAGCGGATGACCCTTTTGGGTGGCGATGACCCGCGGGTGCTGAACCTTTCGGGATATGGCGGTTCGGTTTCGTTTTCCCCCGATGGGGCCCGCATCGGCGTCACCTCTCCCAGGGGGAATGCCCTGCAGCTTTATGACAGCCGCACCGCGGCTCTGATCGAAGAACACCGGCTACAGGATGTCTGCGGGCTTGCCTGGTTTGGCGGTGGCTTTGTTGCAACCACTGGCCGTGGTAGGCTGCTGCACCCCGCAGTGAGGGACGGGATCAACCGTGAATTTGCGGACCTGGCCTGGGACAATCACCTGATTGCGCTGAGAGTTTAGGCATTCACTTTCACATTTCTTTCATATCTCTTTCGAATGCACATCCGATAGTGACACTCACTTGCGGATTGAGTAAGGTTGGTCGTCACTACCAAGGAGACCACCCATGGATGCGCAATCCCGTCAGCATGAAATCCTGAGCCTACTCAATCAGCAGGATCGTGTTGAGGTGGAAACGCTTTCGGCCCTGTTCAGCGTCTCCAGCCAGACCATCCGAACCGACCTGCGTGAGCTCAGTGATCGCGGGCTGCTGTCGCGGGTGCATGGCGGCGCGGTTCGGGTCGGCAATGCCGAAACGCGTGCTTATGCCGACCGGCGCAAACACAATGCCGAAGGCAAAAGTGCCATGGCCCAGGCCGCGGCCGATCTGATCCCGGACAATTGTTCGATCACGCTCAACATCGGTACCTCAACAGAGCATGTGGCGCGCGCCCTGTCAGCGCATCGGGATCTGACAGTGATTTCCAACAACATCAATATCATCAACATCATGATGGGGGGCCGTTCGAAGGACCTGATCCTGATGGGGGGCGCCGTGCGGCAGAGCGACGGGGCCATCGTCGGCGAAGAGGCGGTGGATTTCATTTCCCGCTACAAGACGGACTTTGCGATCATTGGCGCCTCGGCCCTGGATCCGGACGGCGCGATCATGGATCACGACCTGCGCGAAGTCTCAGTCGCGCGCGCCATCCTACGCAACGCCCGCACCCGGATCCTGGTTGCCGATGGGTCCAAGTTCCTGCGCAGCGCCCCGGTCCGGATCTGCGCATTGGACGACCTGGACATCGTCATCACCGACCGCCCGGTTCCCGAAGAATTCGCAGAAGCCGCCCAGCGCTGCGGCACCCGGGTTCTGATCGCACAACAGAATGAAAGTCACGAAAATGACTGACTCCAAATCTTTGGACCTGCTGATCATCGGCGGAGGCATCAACGGTTGCGGCATTGCCCGCGATGCGGCGGGACGCGGCCTGTCGGTGCTGCTGGCTGAAAAGGATGATCTGGCGCAGGCCACCTCCTCGGCATCGACCAAGCTGTTTCATGGCGGTCTGCGCTATCTGGAGTATTTCGAATTCCGCCTTGTCCGCGAAGCGCTGATCGAGCGTGAGGTGCTGCTGAAAGCCATGCCGCATATCTCATGGCCGATGCGCTTCGTGCTTCCGTTTCACAAGGACATGCGCTTTGACAGCGAAACACCAACCTCGCGTCTGCTGACCCTGTTCATGCCGTGGATGAAAGGCCGCCGCCCCGCGTGGCTGATCCGGCTGGGCCTGTTCCTGTATGACAGCCTTGGAAAACGCGGCCTGCTGCCCGGCACCCGCAAGGTGGACCTGCGCATGGACCCGGCGGGAACGGCGTTGAAGTCCAAGTTCACAACGGCCTTTGAATATTCCGATTGCTGGGTCGAAGATTCACGGCTGGTCCTGCTGAACGCAAGGGACGCCGAAGCGCGCGGTGCCAAGATCCTGACCCGGACCGAAGTGGTGTCTGCCCAGCGCGGCGATGACAGCTGGACCGTCACCCTGCGTGACGGCGACAGCGGTGACACCCGCACTGTCCGGACCCGGATGCTGATCAATGCCGGTGGCCCCTGGGTGGCGGACATCCTGCAACAGAAGCTGGGCCAGAACAGCCGGGAAACCGTGCGGCTGGTTCGAGGCAGCCACATTGTGACCCGCAGGTTGTTTGATCATGATCGCTGCTATTTCTTCCAGGGCACCGACGGGCGCATCATCTTTGCGATCCCCTATGAGGAGGATTTCACCCTGATCGGCACCACGGACGCGGACCACCCCGATCCAGAAGCGGCCCCGGTCTGTACCGAAGCCGAACAGGACTACCTGATCAACTTTGCTTCCCAGTACTTCGAAGAAGCGCTGAGCCGGGAGGATGTCATCTGGACCTACTCCGGGGTCCGCCCGCTGTATGATGACGGCGCAAGCTCGGCCACCGCCGCCACGCGCGAATACGTGCTGACGCTGGATCAGACCGGGGCACCGCTGCTCAACGTCTTTGGTGGCAAGATCACCACCTATCGCAAGCTGGCAGAGGCCGCGCTGGCCAAGATCGGGCAGGTTTTCCCCGATTTGTCAAAGGATTGGACCGCTGGTGTTGCGCTGCCCGGCGGAGATTTCCCGGTGGATCAGGTTGCAACGCTGGTGGAAGAATTGCAGCGGGATTACCCGTTTCTGTCCCCCTATTGGGCCCGTCGCCTGATCCGGGCCTATGGGACCGAAGCCCGTCAGGTATTGGGCAAGGCCAGCAGCGCGGCGGAGCTGGGGCGGGATTTCGGTGCCACGCTGACCGAACGTGAGCTGGAATGGGCGATGCGCTACGAATGGGTGCGATCCGCCGCTGACATGGTCTGGCGCCGCAGCAAGCTGGGCCTGCGCCTGACACCGGAACAGATCCAAGAGATCGACACCCACATCAAGGCGCGTGTTCAGACGCTTGCCGCCTGAAATACCGGCTAAGCTCAAACGTAAGGCGCCCTCCTGTGTCGGACAGGAGGGCGACACTTTGTTTCAGCTGGCGAAATCAGCTTAGAATTCAACGCCTTTCTGTGCCTTGATCCCGGCGCGGAACGGGTGTTTGACCAGGCTCATCTCTGTCACCAGATCGGCAATCTCAATCAGCTCTTCCTTGGCGTTGCGGCCGGTCAGGACAACATGCGTCATCTCGGGTTTCTGATCCCGCAGGAAGCTGACCACCTC
>JALEGX010000056.1 GCA_022763485.1 Paracoccaceae bacterium
CAGACCTGTTATTCAAGGTCAATCTGTTGTGTCGCTTGCCAAAAGCCCGACTCCCTGTTCAATTGCCCGAGCAGGGGAGACGACACCAGCAGGTCAGAAAACGACAAGACCGGCAGAGGTCGCACAAACAAATGAACAAAGAAACGAACAGGGAGACACCGATGACACGTAAACTCGCCCCGATCGCGGGAGCGGCGGCAACCGCATTTGCGCTTGCGACTGCACCGGTACAGGCCGCGGACATGGGTGCCAGCGGCGACACCATCAAGCTGGCGATCAACGAATGGACCGGACAGCATATTTCGACCCATATCGCGGGCTCCGTGCTCAAGGAAATCGGCTATGACGTCGAATATGTGACCGCGGGCAACTACCCGCAGCACACTGCCCTTGGCGATGGCTCGTTGCACGCGTCACTGGAAGTCTGGACCAACAATGTTGGTGATATCTATCCGAAGATGAAGGAAGCCGGCAAAATCGTGGACATCGGCCCGCTGGGCCTGGTGACGCGCGAAGGCTGGATGTATCCCAAGCATATGGAAGAACTCTGCCCGGGTCTGCCGGACTGGAAGGCGCTGGTCACTTGCCAGGGCAACCTGGCCACCGCGGAAACCTTCCCCAACGGTCGGGTTCTGGCCTATCCGGCGGACTGGGGCACCCGCTCGGCTGATATCATCACCGCGATGAACATCCCGTTCCAGGCGGTGCCCGCGGGTTCCGAGGGCGCACTGGTTGCGGAACTGAAAGCGGCCGACACGCGCAAGACCCCGCTGGTCATGATGTTCTGGGCGCCGCATTGGGTGTTCTCCGAAGTCGAAGCGGGCTGGGTTGAACTGCCCGCCTATGAACCGGCCTGTGACACCGATCCGTCCTGGGGCCCGAACCCCAATGCAACCGGCGACTGCGGCGTTGATGCGCCCGTCACCATGAAGGTTGCATGGTCCGGCTTTGCCGACAAATGGCCCGCGGCCTATGCGTTCCTGCAGGACTACACCATGGACACCAAGCAGCAGGAAGCCATGATGAAGGCGATCGACCAGGACGGTCAGAAGCTGGAAGATGTCGTGTCGGGCTGGATGGCCGAAAACGAAGCTACCTGGAAAGCCTGGGTCGCAGCCGCCAAGGGCTGAGATCGATATCAGACCTTTCAAAACGTCAAGCGCGTCCGGTTCGTCCGGGCGCACTTTCCCTGTTCCCGCACAACCTGCTCAGGAGGGTTACGCGTGGCTGAAGAACGCCCAGTAAAACTGTCCGTCCGCAATCTGTGGAAGATCTACGGCACAAACCCGCAAAAACTGGTGACCGGTGATTTCCAGTCCATGACCCACGATGGCAAGCTGTCCCATGTGCGCGACAACGGCCATTTCGTTGCCGCTGGCGACGTCAGCTTCGACGTGCAGGAGGGGCATATCTTCGTGATCATGGGCCTTTCAGGCTCTGGTAAATCAACCGTGTTGCGCTGCATTTCACGGCTGGTCGAACCCACCTGCGGTGAGGTTGCGCTGGATGGTCAGGATCTGTTGCGCGCCTCGGACCGGGACATGATCGACATTCGTCGGCACAAGATGGGCATGGTGTTCCAGAACTTCGGCCTGCTGCCGCATCTGGACGTCATCCAGAATGTGGCCTTCCCATTGAAAGCGCAAAAGATTTCGCGCCGAGAACGCCGGGAACGGGCCCAGCAGATGATTGACCTTGTCGGCCTCAGCGGCAAGGAAAGCTCTTATCCGCATCAGCTCTCCGGCGGCCAGCAGCAGCGCGTGGGCATTGCCCGTTCGCTTGCGGTCGAGCCTGAGCTCTGGTTCCTGGATGAGCCGTTTTCAGCCCTGGATCCGCTGATCCGCTCGCAGATGCAGGATGAATTCCTGAGGCTGCAACAGCAATTGAACAAGACCATCGTCTTTGTCACCCACGACTTCCTGGAAGCGCTGAAGCTGGCGGACAGGATCTGTATCATGAAGGACGGTGAGATCCAACAGATCGGCACACCGGCGCAGATCGCCCTGCACCCGGCCAACGACTATGTGCGCAACTTCATCGGCGATGTGCCGCTGGCCAATGTGCTGCTGGCGCGGGACGTGATGGGTCCGCCGCGCGACGATGGGCAGGAGCATCCGCAGGTGGCACATGATGCGATCCTGGATACCGCGATCAAGATGTTCGATGAAACCACGGTGGCCGTGGACGTCGTGGACGCCAATGGCCAGGTCATCGGCGCACTGGAACCGCTCAAGGTGATCCGCTCGCTCTATCACGACGAGGCGGCCTGACCATGACGCCTCTTGCCAATCTGCGCCGGGCAGTCATCGAAGGCTGGCCCTGGCTGCTGTTTCTGGCCTGCGCTGCGCTGATCCTGATGACACGGTCCGGGGGCGGATGGTGGATCACCTTCCCCACCGCCTGGCATGTGCCCGCTGCCGATTGGATCAACACCGGCATGGATGCGCTGGTCGCGGGCACACAAGGGTTCTTTCGCGCGATCAGCGGCGGCCTGGGCTGGTTGCTGTCCATCGCGCAATGGGTTCTGACCGGCCTGCCCTGGCTTGGCAGCGTGGCGCTGATCTGCCTGATCGCCTGGCAGGGCGGCGGGACGAGGCTGGCCCTGATCTGCCTGATCGGACTGCTCTATATCCTCAGCACGGGCTATTGGACCGAAGCGATGAACACGCTGGCGCTGGTCCTTGTGGCCCTGCCCCTGTCGGTGATGCTGGGCTTTGCGGCGGGGTATGCCGCGTTTCAATCCGAACGCGCGCAGCGGATCATTCTGGTACTGCTGGACCTGATGCAGACGGTTCCCGCCTTCGCCTACCTGATCCCCATTCTTCTGTTGTTCGGCTTCGGGCCTGTCGTCGGTCTGATTGCTTCGGTGATCTTTGCCATGCCGCCGATGGTGCGCAACACCTTGCTGGGCTTCCAGCAGATTCAGCCCTCGGTGCTGGAAAGCGCCACCATGTCGGGCTGCACCCCGTGGCAGCGGTTCAAATGGGCCGAGGTGCCTTCGGCCTGGCCGCAAATGCTGATCGGGGTCAACCAGACCACCATGGCGGCACTGTCGATGGTGATCATCGCCGCCATCATCGGCGGGTTCGAAGACATCGGCTGGGAAGTGCTGTCTTCGATGCGCAAGGCGCAATTCGGTCAAAGCCTGTTTTCGGGGCTGGTGATCGTGGTGCTGGCCATCCTTCTGGATCGGATCACCGCAGCCTATGCCAAGCGGCAACTGCCCACCGCGAGCTTCAGCGGCCTGCCCCCGCTGCGGTTCGCGCTGAGCCTGCTGGTCGCGCTGGTCGTGACCATTGCCCTTGGCTGGATCGTCCCGGGTGTCTGGAGCTGGCCTGAAACCTGGATCCTTGCCCCGGCCAACCGGATCAACAGCGGCATGCAGGATTTCATGATCGCCTATGGCGGTGCCATGGCACAGCTGAAGAACACCATCCTGTTCTACCTGCTTCTGCCGGTGAAGCTGGGCTTTGAACGGGCCATCGCCCCCTTCACCTGGGGATTTGCCATGACACCGGCCATGAAGACCGGCTACTGGGTTGTCACGCTGCTGCTGGCGCTGGGACTGACCGGCACCGGTCGCTGGCGCGAAGGCGTCGCGCTGACCTTACTGGCCGGGTTCATGTTCTATGGGGCCACCGGCCTGCCCTGGGTCGTATTTGCCGGGTTCGTTGTCCTGTCCGCCTGGAGCGCGGGCGGGCGCAATGTCGCGCTTTTTGCCGCGCTGACCTGCGCATTCCTGCTGTTGGGCGGGCTGTGGGCGCCGGCGATGCTGTCGGTGTACCTATGCTTTGTGGCTGTTACCGTCTGTATCGTTCTGGGCGGGCTGATCGGCATCTGGGCCGCCGGGTCCAACACCGCCTCGGCCATCATCCGTCCGGTGAACGACATGTTGCAGACCTTGCCGCAATTCGTCCTGCTGATCCCCGCGCTTATGCTGTTCCAGGTGGGGGACTTCACCGCCTTGCTGGCCATCGTGGCCTACGCCATCGTGCCGATGATCCGCTATACCGAGCACGGTCTGCGCTCTGTTCCGCAGACGCTGGTGGATGCCGGGGTCGCCTGTGGTTGCTCGCGGACCCAGTTGTTCTGGCAGGTGAAGCTGCCCCAGGCTTTCCCGCAGCTGCTGATCGGGCTGAACCAGACCATCCTCTATGGGCTGGGCATGCTGGTGATCGCCGCGCTGGTCGGCACCACGGGGTTAGGTCAGGCGATCTATGTGGCGCTTGGCAAGGCCAACGCGGGCGCGGGCCTGATGGCCGGGATCGGGATGGCGCTGATCGCCATGTGCGTGGACCGGATCCTGCAATCCCTGATCCGGGCGCGGATGCCCGGCTGATCCGCCCTCCCTTCCGATTGAACCACAGGCCCGGCGCGCCCGGCCTGTGGCACGCGAATTTCGGGGCCTCAGCCCCGCGAATATTCATGGGTACGCGCCCCACCATCGGTCTAGCGTCCGAGCCAAGTTTCAACGACTGGCGACAAGGCGACAGACATGACCGCGATCACACCGACCCTGCTGAACAAAATCCGAGACCGGTTTGCACAGATCGACACCTGCCCGGAACAGGGTCCCCGCGTGTTCTTTGAAAACGCAGGGGGCGCCCTGACCCTGAAGTCGGTGGTCGAAACCTCCGCGCGCTACGCCGCTATCCCGGACAATCAAGGCCGCGACAACCCCGGCAGTCATGAGCTGGTCCGGGTGATCACCAAGGCGAAGGCCGATATGGCCGAGATGATGAATGCCCCCGGCGGGCAATTCTTTGTCGGTGAAAGCGGGACCGAGCTGCTGTTCCGGCTGATCATGAACGCCTGCCTGAGCGCGCAGCCCGGCGGTGTGGTTCTGGGCTCGACACTGGAGCATCCCGCGACCCGTTCGGCCTGTGACCGCTGGACAAAGGTCGCCCGGCACACCCACGTTCTGATTGGACATGACGATGACAGCGGCACAATCGGCGCGGCGGCCTATGCCGAAGCGGTTACGCCGGACACGGTTGTGGCCACCATTGTTCATACTTCTCCGGTGACCGGGATGGGCGTGGACGTCTCTGCCTGCGCCGCTGCCATTCGCGCTGTTGCACCGGCGTGCCTGATCATCGTGGACGGGATTCAGCACGCCGCCCACGGTCAGATCGATCTGGCCAGCTATGGCGTGGATGGCTACGTCATCTCCCCCTACAAAATGTTTTCGCGGCATGGCTACGGGCTGGCCTGGATCTCGGACCGGCTGAGCCGCGTACCCCACAACGCGCTTCTGGACGGACCCGAGGACAATTGGGAAATGGGCACGCGCGACACCGGCAGCTATGCCACCCTGTCGGATATCGCCGACTATCTGGACTGGCTGGGGGCTGAGGTCAGCGACAGCTCCGACCGGCGCCAGAGGTTCCAGGCGGCAGGTCGCGCGATCCATGACCATGAAACCGCGCTAACCGATGCGATGATAAAAGGAACGGGGAACCTGCCGGGGCTGGCGGAAATGCCGGGCGTCACCCTGCTGGGCGGCGCAGACAACCCCGCGCGCGAGGGCCTGGTTTCGCTGACCGTCGCGGACGTTCCTTCGGTCGAGGTGGTGAAGCGGCTCAACGCCGAGGGCATTCGGACCCATCTGCGCAAGGCGGATCATTATTCAGGCAACATCCTGTCCCCGCTTGGCATGGACAGCTGTGTGCGGGTGTCCATGTGCCACTACAACAGCAGCGCGGAAGTGGCGAAATTCCTTGGCGTGATGAAAGAGATCACCGGGTAATCCCGGCCTTTACCGACATGGAGTCCCGGAAGACCGACATGGTTTGCATCCCGCACGCGGGATGCCCCAACAAATCCAATGCCATTGGGTCCAAATTCTTCACGGGTCAATTCAGCCTCTGCTGACTAGGGTCGCGACAATGGTTTCCGTGTCCGCCCCGGACCTGCAGGGCCGGACACGATTTGCACGCAGGCGAAGGAAATAGACGCATGAAAACCCATGCACAGGCCGTTGTTATCGGTGGGGGCCTTGTTGGCTGTTCGATCCTCTACCACCTGGCGAAACTCGGCTGGACCGATGTTGTCCTGCTGGAACGCGATGAGCTGACCGCGGGCTCTACCTGGCACGCGGCGGCCAACATCCACGGGCTGCACGACAACAACAACGTCACCCGGATCCAGCACTACACGATGAACCTGTACAAGGAGCTGGAAAAGGAAACCGGCCAGGGCTGCGGCGTCTTCCAGCCCGGTTCGCTCTACCTTGCCAAAACCGAAGAGCGCGAGCATCAGCTGCGCCTGCAGGAAGCCAAGGCAAAATACTATGGCCTGAATTTCTTTGAGGTCAGCCGCGAACAGGCCAAGGAACTGCATCCGCTGGCCCAGTTCGACGACATCCGCTGCATCATGTTCGAACCCGATGGCGGCAACGTCGACCCCTCGGGCGTGACCATGGCCTATGCCGCCGGTGCCCGCGCCATGGGGGCCCAGATCGAGCGCTTCTGCCCGGTGGTCGGAACCGAGCAGCAGCCCGATGGCAGCTGGATCGTCAAAACCGAAAAAGGCGACATCCATACCCAGTGGGTGGTGAACGCAGGCGGCCTCTGGGGCCGCGAAGTCGCCGCGATGGCCGGTCTGACCCTGCCGCTGCAACCGACCGAGCACCAGTATTTCGTCACCGAAACCATTGATGAGGTCGCCAATCTGGGCCGCCGCCTGCCTTCGATCGCGGACCGCGACGGCGAGTACTACTTCCGTCAGGAAGGCAACGGCTTCCTGATCGGCGCCTATGAAAAGGACATGCGGTTCTGGGCCGAAGAGGGCACGCCCTGGGACTTCGCGCACGAGCTGTTCCCCGACGATCTGGACCGGATCATGGAAAACGTGATCCGCGCGACCGAACGCGTCCCCTGCGCCGAAACCGCAGGCGTCAAAAGGGTGATCAACGGTCCGATGATCTGGTCCCCGGATTCGAACGCCATCTGGGGCCCGGTTCCGGAGCTGAAGAACTATTTCTGCTGCACCGGCATCATCCCCGGCTTCTCGCAGTCCGGCGGTCTGGGCCTGCTGGCGGCGCAGTGGATGATCGAGGGCGAGCCGCAGTACGACATGTTTGCCTGGGATCTGGCGCGCTTTGGCGACTGGGCCGACAAGAAATTCACCAAGGCCCGCGTCGAAGACCAATACGCCCACCGGTTTGCCATCCATTTCCCGAACGAGGAACGCAGCGCCGGTCGCCCGGCCCGTGTGCGCCCCGCTTATGAGATGCAAAAGGACATGGGCTGCGTCTTTGGCCTCAACTGCGGCTGGGAGCATCCCCTTTGGTTCTCGGGTGTGCCCGGCACCACCGACACCAACAGCTTCACCCGACAGAACTGGTGGGAGCCGGTTGGCCGCGAGGTGAACATGCTGCGCGAAAACGTTGGCGTGATCGACATCTCGAACTTCGCCAATTACGTCATCAAAGGCCCGGGCGCCTATGACTGGCTGGACAAGCTGGTCGCCAACAAAGTGCCGACCGAAGTGGGCCGATCCTGCCTGACCCCGCTGATCTCTGTGCGCGGCGGCGTGGCCGGTGACTTCACCATCACCAAGGTGGCCGATGACGAATACATGATGGTCGGCTCCGGCATGGCGGAACGCTATCACCAGCGGTTCTTCAACATGGTGGAGCTGCCGGAAGGCACCACCTTCGAGGTCGCCACCAACCGCATCGCGGGCTTCAATGTGGCCGGTCCCAAATCGCGCGACATGCTGCAGCGGATGACCAATGCGGATCTGTCCAATGAAAACTTCCGTTTCATGCGCTCGCGCACCATTGAAGTGGGCGGCGTCGAATGTCTGGCCATCCGTGTGTCCTTCACCGGTGATCTGGGCTGGGAACTGCACTGCGCCGAAGAAGATCAGGTCAAGCTCTACTCCGCCCTGCTGGAAGCCGCGAAAGACTTCGACGGCGGACCAGTGGGCGGCCGCGCGCTCGGCTCCTTGCGGATCGAGAAGGGCTATGGCTCCTGGGGGCGCGAATACAGCCAGGAATACTGGCCACAGGAGGTGGGGCTGGCCGGTCTGGTCAAGCTGGACAAGGAGTTCCTCAACAAGCACGCTTATCTGAAGGTCAAGGACAACGCCCCGCGCGAAATGCTGGTGGGCTTTGAGATCGAAGCCGTGAACAACGCGGATGCGTCCGGCGGCGAACCGATCTTCACCCCCGAAGGCACGCCAGTGGGGCGAGTCACTTCAGGTGCCTATGGCTATTCGGTCGGCAAGTCCCTGGCCTTGGGATACGCCAACCCTGAGGTGGCCAAACCGGGTGACGAGGTCGAGGTCTACATCCTTGGCAAGCCACACAAGGCCCGGATCCTTGAGCAAGCCGCCTTTGACCCGGCAGGCGCCCGCTTGCGCGCCTGATCGTGGCAGCTGGGGACCCATCACCGGGTCCCCAGCCGGAATTTTTCAAAAATTCCGGAACGAATTCCGTCACGGAATTCGTGTCACGGCGCAATCTCACCCGCGGCTTCCAGCAACCAGGCCTTGAAAAGTTTCACGGACGGCGTCGCGGATTTCTCTTTGAAATTCGCGTAATATGCCCAGGGGCAGTGACGGTCGAACTGGTAGGGCTCGATCAGCAGGCCCCGGGCCACGTGCTGACCAATCAAAGACCGCGGCACAGCCACACAGCCCAGCCCCGCCGCCGCCATTTCCATCGCCGCACTGGAGGAATTGGTCTGATACCCGCCCCCCATTTGCAGCACGTCCAGCCCCAGGCTTTCAGCCACCATTTCCCAATAGGCCGGTCGCCCAAGGATATGGATCAGCCGCGCGCCCATCAGCTGTTGCGGATCTGTCATCGGCACGCCCCCCACCATGTAATCCGGGGCGCAGACAACCGTCAGCTTTTCATCCCAGAGCCGCATCACGCTGGAATCCACATCGTCTTCATGGGCAATGGTGATGGAGATGTCGGAGACATTCTCTTCCACATCCGCCCAAACCGTGCTGTGGACGGTCAGCTCGATCCCCGGATGGGCCTCCGAAAACCCACGAATGACCCCGGGCAGCCAGTTTTCGGCCAGGCTGATCGGGCAGGACACCACAACTTCGCGCTTGTGGTTTTGCGAGATCAGCGAACGCGTCGCGGCATCAATTTCCAACAACGCCCGGCGCACCGACGGCAGGTAGGCCTCGCCGACATCGGTCAGCGACAGGGACCTTGGATGACGCACGAACAGGGGGCGCCCGATGAACTCTTCAAGGCTGCGCACATGGTTGCTGACCGCCGATTGGGTACAGTTCAGCTCTTCCGCCGCGGTGGTGAAACTCAGATGCCTGGCCGCGGCCTCATAGCTGCGCAGAAACGTCAGGTGCGGCAGGTTCATCATGTCGGTGTCCAACTGTGTTTTTCGGGGCCGCACCAGAGAGCCTGAGACTGGCGGCAATTTCCAGAGGCTTCGCGCCCTTTCCGGGTCCAAAAGCGACCATTTCCGACACGTTCACGAAAATACCGACCCCTTAGCCCGATTTTTCATTGCGTGTGGTCTGACGCCGAAGCTCCTACCCTGCCGGGCAATTCGACATTTTTCCGGATCGCGCCCATGACCGCCACCTTCGATCGCCTCGCCGATTTCGTCTTCGACCTGCCCCCGCAGGATATCCCCGAAAGCACACGGGACGCTGCGGCTCTGATGTTTCTGGACACTCTGGGTGTCACCATTGGCGCGGGCCCGATGGAGGCGGGGCGGATCGCCCGTGAGACCTCGCTCGCCATTTATGGCGGGGGCGTTGCCGACACTGCCGCGCGGATGCTGTTTGACGGCAGATCGGTCAGCGTCGCCGGATCGGCCTTTGCGGCTGCAACGGCCACGGACAACTTGGACGCCCATGACGGCTATTACCCGACAAAGGGGCATATCGGTGTTGTCATCATCCCCGCCATTGCCGCGCTGTCGGAAACCGTCGCCGATTTCTCCGGTCCCGAGGCTCTGGCACTGACGACCATCGGCTATGAGGTCGCCGGACGCGCCGCCATATCGCTGCATGACACGGTCAGTGACTACCATACCTCCGGGGCGTGGAACGCGCTTGGCGTAACCGCGGTTGCCGCGCGGATGCGCGGACACTCGCGGGATCAGCTGCGGCAGGGATTGGGGATCGCGGAATATCACGGCCCGCGCAGCCAGATGATGCGCGAGATCGCCAACCCTTCGATGCTGCATGACGGTTCGGGACAGGGCGCGCTGGTCGGCATCTCTGCCGCGATCATGGCCGAACGCGGCTTTACCGGTGCTCCGGCCATCACGCTGGAAGAAGACCGGGTCCGCCACCACTGGGACGATCTGGGCCAGTTCTGGCAGATGGAACATCAATACGTGAAGCCCTATCCGATCTGTCGCTGGGCACACGCCCCGATCGACGCGGTGCGTCAGGTCATGATGGACCACGAGCTGACACATGAGCAGATCGCCAAGATCCATATCACCACCTTCCACGAAAGCGCCTGCCTGTTCCCCGGCGTCCCGCAAACCACCAGTCAGGCACAGTATTCGCTGGCTTTCGCGGTCGCGATCCAGGCCGCCTACGGGCGGATCGGAGTGGAACATATCTCTGAGGCGGGGCTCTCCGATCCGCTGGTCGCAAACATTCACAGCCGCATCACGGTGTCCGAAGCCGCCCGCCATTCCGAGCGGTTCCCGGCCTGTCGCGTTGCCGACGTCATGGTCACCTTGACCGACGGGCGGGTGATCGAAACCGGCGACGTCCACGCGCGCGGCGGACCGGAGGCCCCGATGGACCGCACTGACGTAACCGACAAGTTCATGGAATTCGCTGCACCCTCGCTGGGCTCCACTCGCGCCACAGCCATCCGCGACGCGGTTCTGGGCTTTACCGATCCCAGCAGCCGGTTTTCCGATCTTGGCCGTCTGATCTTTGACGCCGCCGCCAACTGACAGGACCTTTGACATGGCCCGAGACATGACCAAACCCAGCCGGGGCGGACGCCGCCGCAGCAAGGCGGCGCGCAGCGCAGGCACCATCGAACAGCTGCCCTGGCAGCAGGTCACCAACAGCTATCCAAAGTTCGAGCTGTTGAACCCCGACCAGATGGACCAGCTGCATGACACGTCGATGCGTATCCTGTCAGAGGCCGGCATAAGGGTCATGGGCGACAACGTCATGGACCTGTTCGAACAGGCCGGTGCCATCGTGGATCGCGACACCAAGACCATCCGCCTGGATGAAAGCATCGTGATGGCGGCGCTGAAAACCGTGCCGCCCACCTTCACCCTGCGCGGCCGGAACGCCGCCAAACGCATCACCATGGGCGGCGACAACATGACCTTTGGTCTGGTCGCAGGCCCCCCCAACGTGCATGACCGCATCAATGGGCGGCGTCAGGGCAACTACACGGATTATTGCAACTTCATCAAACTGGCGCATCACTTCAACGCGATCCACCTGATCGGCAACCAGGTGATGGCCCCGATCGAGATGCCCGCGAACAACCGCCATCTCGATACCTATAACGCCAATCTCAGCTATTCGGACCTGTCCTTTCACTGCACCGCCATCGGGCGGGGTCGGGCGATGGACGGGATCAACATGATGGCGATCTCGCGTGGGCAGACGGTAGAACAGATGCGCGAAGATCCCGGCGTCATCACCATCATCTCGGTCAACTCGCCCCGCCTGTTCGACGACGCGATGGGCGACGGCCTGATCGCCATGGCCGAACATGGCCAGCCGGTTACCGTGACGCCCTTCACCCTGATGGGCGCCATGACCCCGGTCACCCTGCCCGCAGCCCTCGCCCAGCAGAACGCCGAAGCGCTGTTTGGCGTGGTGCTGACCCAGCTGGTCAACCCCGGCACGCCGGTGATGTATGGCTCCTTCACCTCGAATGTCGACATGCGATCCGGCGCACCTGCATTCGGCACACCGGAAAATGCCAAGGCCAATATCGTCGGCGGTCAGTTGGCGCGGCGCTATGGCGTGCCCTACCGGACCTCGAACACCAACGCCTCGAACGCGGTGGACCTGCAGGCGGCGTATGAGACGATGATGTCCACCTGGGGCGCAGTGCTGGGCGGCGCCAATATCGTCTACCACGCGGCGGGCTGGCTGGAAGGCGGGCTGACGGCGAGTTACGAGAAGTTCATTCTGGACGTGGAGATCATCCAGAACATGATCGAGTTCCTGCGCCCGATGAAATTCGACACCGATGAGCTGGGCCTGGAGGCGATCAAGTCGGTGCCCACCGGCGGTCATTTCTTTGGCGCGGAACACACGATGGCGCGCTATGAGACCGCGTTCTACAAGCCTCTGCTATCGGACTGGCAGAACTACGAAAACTGGGAAGCCGCCGGTGCAAAGGACGCGCTGGAACGGGCGACCGAGATCTGGCAGCAAGCCCTGCGAGAGTACCAGGAACCAGCGCTTGACCCGGCCATCCGCGAAGAGCTGGACGCCTATATCGCGCGGCGCAAGGAAGAGATAGGGGCGGGCGAGCCGTAAACGCCAGATGGGGGGGGGCGCCCCCCCCCGCCCCCCCGCCTGTTTGTGGGGGAGGGACAGAAAGAGGGGGGGGGAGGGAG
>JALEGX010000057.1 GCA_022763485.1 Paracoccaceae bacterium
ATAGACAATCGCCTCACCGTTGCCCTCCATCGCGATGGTCGTGGTCGCCACGCGGTCCAGAAAATCGCGGTCGTGGCTGACCAGCAGCACCGTGCCGTCATAGCCGTCCAGCAGCTCCTGCAGCAGGTCCAGCGTTTCCACGTCCAGATCGTTGGTCGGTTCGTCCATGACCAGCAGGTTCGAGCTTTTGGCCATCAGCTTGGCCAGCAGAAGCCGCGCCTTTTCCCCACCCGACAGCGATTTGACCGCAGCGCGGGCCTGTCGCTCATCGAACAGGAATTCCTTCAGGTAGCCCACAACATGCTTGGGATTGCCGCGCACCATCACCTGATCGGCCTTGCCCGAGACCCGCATCTCGGGATCGCCCGTCAGGCTGTCCCAAAGGGTCATTTCCGGATCCAGCTGCGCCCGGGCCTGATCGAAGACCGCGATCTCCAGATTCGTGCCCTGCTTTACCGTACCTTCGTCGGCGGTTTCCTGCCCCAGCAACATCTTCAGCAAGGTGGTCTTGCCGACGCCATTGGGTCCGACAAAGGCCACGCGATCCCCGCGCTGCACCTGGATCGAGAAGTTGCGCAGGATCTGCTTGTCGCCATAGGCCTTGCTCAGCCCCTCGGCCTCGATCACCTTGCGCCCGGATTTCGGTCCGGCCTCCAGCACCAGCTCGGCCGCGCCCTGGCGCTTGATCTGCGCGGCGCGTTCAGCCTTCAGATCCTGAAGCGCGCGCACCCGGCCCATATTGCGCTTGCGACGGGCGCTGATGCCTTCAACGGCCCAACGGCTTTCGGATTTGATCAGGCGGTTCAGCTTGTGCCGCGCCATATCCTCATCTTCCCAGATCTTGTCGCGCCAGGCTTCGAACGCATCGAACCCTTTTTCCTGCCGACGCACCATTCCCCTGTCAATCCAAAGGGTTGCGCGCGTCAATGCACGCAGGAATGCGCGGTCGTGCGAAATCAGAACATAGGCCGCGCGGGTTGCGCCCAGTTCCGCTTCCAGCCAGGCAATCGCCTCGATATCCAGGTGGTTGGTCGGCTCGTCCAGCAGCATCAGGTCCGGCGCTTCGGCCATCAGCTTGGCCAGCGCGGCGCGGCGCCGCTCGCCGCCGGATGCGGTGCTGACCGCGCGGGACGGGTCGAACTTCAGGCCTTCGCCCGCGCGCTCCACCTTGTACAGCTCACCGGGATCCAGGCTGCTGGCGGCATAATCGCCCAGCGTGGCAAAGCCCTCCATGCCGGGATCCTGCTCCATGTAGCCCACCGATTTGCCCGGCGGCACGACGATATCGCCGCGGTCGGCCTCGACAATCCCCGCCATGACTTTCATCAGCGTGGATTTACCCGATCCGTTGCGTCCCACAAGCGCCACCCGGTCACCGGGTTGCACTACAAGATCAAGCCCATCGAACACCGGTTCTCCGCCGAAGGTCAGCGAGATTCCGGTCATCTGCAAAAGAGGAATACGTGCCATGTCTGGCAGCTACCGCCCTGCGCGGGACCCGTCAACGGCGCGCGCGGTCTCAGGGCACAGAATCTTTGCCCCGGCCGCGCTGTCGTTCCCTACCCGGCCACGGTCCGCAGCAGCCGCTTGCGCGCCGGCGGAATCGCGCCGATCTCCAGCCCGGTAAAGACGTGAAGCGTGTTCATGTGGTTGTCGACCACCGCGTGATCGCTGACCCACCCGCCCATCAACAGGTAAGTGCGCAGCAGGGGCGGCATCCGCAGCATGGCCTTTTTCGCATCCGGCTTGCGCCGCAGGCGGGCCGCGAAGCGGAACACATGCGGGGCCTTGACCCGTGGCAACCAACGTTTCGGCGCCAGGTGACGGTGCTTCAGCATGGCAAACGCGTCCAGATACTCTTCCGTCTCGGTCCCAGCGAAGGAGGAACAGCCAAAGAGCATCTCCACCTGGTTGTCGTCCACAAAGGCGGTCATTGCGCCCCAGGCCACGCGCAGGATGTCGGGATCGGTCCAGTCGGGATGGATGCAGAACCGCCCCATTTCCACCATGCGCCCGGCAAAACTGTTCAGCGCCTGCAGGTCATAGAACTGCGCCGAATAGCTGCGTGCGACGTCGCGTCCGCCTTCCAGCACCATCATGCGGAAACAGCAGACAAGGGTCTGACTGGCCTGATCTTCGATCAACACATGGGCGCAATCCGAATCAAAGGCATCCTGATCCAGCGTTGATGTCCTGAAGCACAGGCTGCGCAGGTCTTGGGCCGCGCGCAGATCCGCGTCAGACAGGGCCAACCGGGCCACATAGCGCCCCTTGGACAACAAGATGCTTGGGGTGGTCATGAATACACGTCTCCGGCCTGATTGCGCGCCCGCTGATCACGGATCTTAGCATATCAGATATGACGCCCCGATGACTTTTTCACCCAGTGACCCGCCGACACGACGGGGCCAAATCAGTTGTTCAGGAACTGACCGGGGCTGAATCGTCCAAGGTTGCCCAGCAGCTGGCGCAGGAACGTCTTGTCCTGGACGCTGGAGCTGGTCACGCGGCGCTGCAAGGGGAAGACACGCCCGTCTTCAAGGCCGAAATGCTGTACGCCGGTCACGGTTCCTGTGCTGTCGAAGTTGATCGCAACCAGATCACGGCGCACCACTTGCGGCGCGCGTGCACCATAGTGGCGCATCTGCGAGGCAACATAGTAGAAACCGCTTTCATTCAGGATGCCCGACGATGACGGGGGACCAACGCTTTCGATCACGCTGTCGCGGGTGTCGACACCAACCACGATCTCGGCCAGCTCATCCTCGCTGGGGACATAGCCATGATTGCGATAGGATGCGACGCACCCGGCAAGCCCTGCTGCCAGCCCGATTACCAGGATCGACCGCATCACGGGTTTCAACTGCACAAAGCTCTTGATCATGGCTGCCCTCTTGCCTTGGCGTCCTGCGCCTTTTATCCGAATTACCCAAACCGCGCCGCCGGTTCAAGAAACGAAAGCATGATCATGTCAGAGACCACCCTCTTGCGGGTTGCCGACCTGCCCCAGAACAAACCCACCCGCTTTGTTCTTCAGCCCGCCGCCGCAGCGATGTCACAGCTGGCAACAGAGCTGGAACTGAACGCCCTGCGCAAGCTGCGCTTCGAAGGCCGTGTAGAAGCCTTGGGCAAACGGGACTGGAAACTGACCGCCCGCATCGGCGCAACGGTCGTGCAGCCCTGCGTGGTTTCGCTGGAGCCGGTGACCACCCGCATCGATCAGCCGGTGGAACGGATGTATCTGGCCCAGTTCGAATTCCCCGAATCCGCCGAAGCGGAAATGCCCGACGACGACTCGACCGAGGCGCTGCCCGAAGTCATCGACCTGGAAGAGGTCATGGCAGAGGCCCTTTCGCTGGCGCTGCCGCAATTTCCGCGCAAGGACGGGATCGAGCTGGGAGAGGCGGTCTTCACCGAGCCGGGACAGAAGCCGATGACCGACGAGGACGCCCGCCCCTTCGCCGGATTGGCCAACCTGCGCGACGCGCTGAAAGGCGACGACTGAACCCCGGCAATAAAAGGCCCCATGATTTCAGGCGTTTGGGTCGAAATTTCGCCCCCTTGCAGGACCTGCATACCGGTTCGAACCCACAAACCGCCAAATTGCTGGCAAAACACTTGAAAACCTCGGATGGATCAGGCAAAAGCGCCGCCAATCCGATGGAGGAAGCCACCGGGTGTCGGCTTTGCGTCGGCCTTGGTAAAAACCTCTTGCGCAATTCGAATTTCGCAGTATTTTCGCGCGCTCATCGGAACTATGGTTGGACAACGGGCGGGCTGCGGCCTAAACGCACGTCACGCCGTTCGAAACGAGACTAATGAAACCCGGCCGAATGACCCCGGCCCCAAGCAGACAAAGGTTGAGACATGGCTGTCCAACAGAACAAAGTATCCAAGTCGCGTCGCAACAACCGTCGTGCGCACGATGCCCTGGTTGCTGCTAACCCGAACGAATGCCCGAACTGTGGTGAGCTGAAGCGCCCCCACCACGTTTGCCCGTCCTGCGGCCACTACAACGACAAAGAGATCGTCGCCATGAACGACGAGATCGACCTGGACGAAGACGCCGCATAAGCGCTGCCAACAGGTTTTTGGTATGACGGCCCAGCCCGACCAGATGCGCACGGATTCTGACCGTATCATCATCTCGGTTGACGCCATGGGCGGAGACGCCGGCCCCGCAGCAGTGGTGGCCGGCTTAGCCAAATCTGCGGACAAAAATCCACAAATCGGCTTCATTCTGCACGGGCATGAACCTGAATTGCGCCGCCTCGTTTCGCGTCGGCGCATTCTGGAAGGCCGTGTCGAATTCAGACATGCCGAAGATGTGGTGACCATGGAAGACAAGCCAAGCCACGTGATGCGGCATGGCAAGAAGACTTCCATGTGGTCGGCGCTTGATTCCGTGAAAAAAGGCGAAGCGGCCGGGGCGGTGTCCTGCGGGAACACCGGGGCCCTGATGGCGCTCAGCATGATCCGCCTGCGCAAGCTGCCGGGCGTGGATCGTCCCGCGATTGCGGTTCTGTGGCCGTCGCGGAATCCCCAGGGCTTCAACGTGATGCTGGACGTCGGCGCGGATATCCGCGCGGATGCCCGCGACCTACTGCAATATGCGCTGATGGGCGCCTCCTATGCCCGCAACGGGATGGAGCTGCGCCGCCCGCGAATCGGACTGCTGAATGTCGGCACCGAAGAGCACAAGGGACGCGCCGAGCTGAAGGAAGCGCACAGCCTGATCGCAGCCCATGCCGACCGGGCAAATTTCGAATTCGTCGGATTCGTCGAAGGCGGGGACATCCCCGGCGACGTGGCTGACGTCATCGTCACGGACGGGTTCACCGGCAACGTGGCGCTGAAAACCGGCGAAGGCACCGCCAGCCTGATCTCCGATCTCCTGCGCGAAGCTTTCAAGTATTCCCCCCTGTCACGCCTGGCTTCGCTTCTGGCGGTGACCTCGCTCCAGCGCCTGAAGAAGCGGATCGACCCGCGCCGGGTGAATGGCGGCGTGTTCCTGGGCCTGAATGGCACCGTGGTCAAATCCCACGGCGGCGCAGATGCCACCGGCGTTTCCGCGGCGGTGAAACTGGCCTTCCAGCTGGCACAGCAGGGTTTCGCAGAAAAGCTGGCAGCACGGGTTGCATCCATTGATGCACTTGACCAAGATGCTGCGAACAAAGAAAATTCCAAAGGGCAGGCCTGAACGCATGACCAGACGCGCTGTTGTAACCGGAGTCGGACATTACCTACCGGAAAGGGTTGTCCCCAACAGCGAGTTCGAGGCCACTCTGGACACCACAGACGAATGGATCCGCGCCCGCTCGGGGATTGAGCGCCGCCACTTCGCGGCCGAAGGGGAAACCACCTCGGATCTGGCCGCCAATGCCGCCCGCGCCGCGCTGGCCGATGCCGGTGTCAGCGCCGAAGATGTGGACGCCATTGTTCTGGCCACCTCCACCGCCGACCTGACCTTCCCCTCGGCAGCAACCATGGTACAGGCCGCGATCGGCATGACCCGCGGTTTCGCCTTTGACGTCCAGGCCGTCTGTGCGGGTTTTGTCTATGCGCTGAGCAACGCCAGCGCGCTGATCGCTTCCGGTCAGGCCGACAAGGTGCTGGTAATCGGTGCCGAAACCTTCTCTCGCATCATGGATTGGACCGACCGGTCGACCTGTGTGCTGTTTGGCGACGGTGCGGGTGCATTGCTGCTGGAAGCGCAAACGGGCGAAGGCACCACCGATGATCGCGGTATCCTGGCCACAGACTTGAACTCGGACGGCCGCTACAAGGACCTGCTGTATGTGGATGGGGGCGTGTCCACCCAATCCACGGGCTACCTGCGGATGCAGGGCAATCAGGTCTTCCGCCATGCCATTGAAAAGCTGGCACGCACGGCTGAAACCTCTTTGGAACGCGCCGGGCTGACCAATGATGACGTGGACTGGATCGTGCCGCATCAGGCCAACATCCGCATCATTCAGGGCACCGCCAAGAAGATGGGCCTGGGCATGGACAAGGTCATCGTGACCGTTCAGGACCACGGCAACACCTCGGCTGCGTCCATTCCGCTGGCCCTGTCGGTGGGCAAGCAACGCGGACAGATCAAGCCCGGTGATCTGATCGTCACCGAGGCAATCGGAGGGGGTCTGGCCTGGGGTTCCGTGGTGTTGCGCTGGTAAATTCGGGCACACCATAACCCTTTTCCCGCAATTCATTGATATTGACAGGTAAATTCCCGTCGCCCTATGCTTTGACAAACAACGGGGATCGGTATGGGCGAAAAAACACTTACACGAATGGATCTAAGCGAAGCGGTTTTCAGAGAAGTCGGGCTTTCCCGCAATGAAAGCGCACAATTGGTCGAAAGCATGTTGCAACATATGTCGGACGCGCTGGTACGCGGTGAACAGGTCAAGATCTCGTCTTTCGGGACCTTCAGCGTTCGCGACAAATCTGCCCGCGTAGGCCGCAATCCGAAAACCGGCGAAGAAGTGCCGATCCAACCGCGCCGGGTGCTGACGTTCCGTCCTTCGCACCTGATGAAGGATCGTGTGGCTGCCGGTAACCGAAAATAACTTAAGAACTCAGGACCAGAACCCATGGCGAAATCTCGGGATGCCTTCCGCACCATCAGCGAAGTTGCGGACTGGCTGGGGATACAGGCGCATGTTCTGAGGTTCTGGGAAAGCAAGTTCAGTCAGATCCGGCCGGTCAAACGGGCCGGTGGGCGGCGGTATTACCGGCCCGCCGACATGCTGCTGATCGGGGGCATCAAGAAACTGCTGCACGATGATGGGTTGACCATCAAGGGCGTGCAGAAAGTGCTGCGGGAACAGGGCGTTGCCTATGTTTCCAGCTTTTCACCGCCGCTGGATGAAGAGGCCGCAGCCACCATCACCGCAGAGGCCCCGGCCCCGTCGGCTGAGCCAGAGGCGCCGGTAGCGCCGGACGCCGCCCCACCTGCGCCCCCTCCTGCCGCAGCGCCTGAGGTCGAAGAGCTCAAGGTGATTCAACTGGCGGAATCGCGTCCCAAGCCGGTGCAATATGATCTGGGTGTCGAAGCACCGTCGCAGGATCAGGCCTGGGAAGATGCAGCCACCGCCGTGCAACCGGATCCCGCCGCCTCCGAAACGCCCGCAGACCCGCACGGCGGCGCACCCGTCGACGCCCCCAAAGAGGCCCGTCCCCGCATCGTGGATGCGCAGGATCCGCCCGCAGATACCGAGATCACGGCCGCGCCCGGCCCCCTGTCCAGGCTGGCCCGAACCTCCACGCTTGCGCCGGATCACCTGCCACAGGCCGAGGCGATTTCGGCCGAATTGAAGCAGTTGCACGAACGGCTCCGGAAAATTGCCTAAGTGCACAAATCTCTCAACTTTTTCGCTTGCCCCCAGCATGAAAAACGTTATGAACACTCCACAACGTCGGGCTATGGCGCAGCCTGGTAGCGCGTCCGTCTGGGGGACGGAAGGTCGCAGGTTCGAGTCCTGCTAGCCCGACCAACAAAAACGCCCGAGCGATACCGCTCGGGCGTTTTGTGTATCCAAAGGGGGTCACATGACCGGGGTCCTGCCCAGCCAAGATATTGAAAAGATGCTGGAAAACGGTGCAATCACCGCAAGTCCCGCCGTCGATCCCGCACAGGTACAACCCGCCAGCCTGGACCTGCGCCTTGGCACCGTGGCCTATCGTGTCCGCGCCTCTTTCCTGGCGGGCAGCAACCGGACCGTCACCGACCGTCTGGCCGAATTCGAGATGCACCGCATCGATCTGTCGGATGGCGCCGTGCTTGAAAAGGGCTGTGTCTACGTGGTTCCGCTGATGGAATCCCTGAACCTGCCCGCCGAAGTTTCAGCCGTCGCCAACGCCAAAAGCTCAACCGGGCGTCTGGATCTGCTGACCCGTGCCATCACCGATGGCGGGGAAGAGTTCGACCGGATCAAACCGGGCTACAGCGGGCCATTGTTTGCCGAAATCTGTCCCCGCTCCTTCTCTGTGCTGGTGCGCCCGGGGATGCGGTTGAATCAGATCCGCTTCCGTCAGGGCCAATCGGTCCTGACCGACGATCAGCTGACGGACCTGCACACAGAATCACCGCTGGTGGACGGCCCCGCCGTCATTCAGGACGGTCTGGGTTTTTCCGTGGACCTGCGCCTGCCCGGCACCACGCTGGTTGGCTATCGCGCCAAGCCGCACACCGGTGTCATCGATCTGGATCTGCTGAATCACTACGCCCCGCAGGACTATTGGGAAGAGGTGCACAGTCAGGATGGCCGTATCATTCTGGATCCCGGCGCCTTCTATATCCTGGTGAGTCGCGAAGCGGTGCATATCCCGCCCGCCTTTGCCGCTGAAATGGCACCCTATCTGGCAATGGTCGGCGAATTCCGGGTTCACTACGCCGGATTCTTTGACCCCGGCTTCGGCAATGCCGACGCGGGCGGACTGGGCTCGCGCGGGGTGCTGGAAGTGCGCTGCCATGAGGCACCCTTTGTGCTGGAACACGGTCAGATCGTGGGCCGGCTGGTGTACGAGCGCATGTCAGAACGCCCCGAACAGCTGTACGGGGCGGGAATCGCATCAAATTATCAGGGTCAGGGCCTGAAACTGTCCAAGCACTTCAAGAGCGCCTGAGGGCCGCGCTCAGCGGTTTGAGCGGCGCCGCTCCAGTTCGTCCACGTGTTGCATGTCCTGCTCAGGGTGTGCCTGTGCCTGACGCTTGCCACCACGTCCTTTGCCCGCCACATTCACCGCGGCATCAATGCCCGCGTTCACACCGGTATTCACAACCCGACGGATCACGGTTTTGACGATCATGTCGATGATATTGTTCATGTTCATCTCGAAGCCCTCTTACTGCCCACGCATCATATAATCCCGAAATACGCCGATTTCAGGGCAATCGGTAAATTACTCATCAAAAAGCTCTGGCTGCCCTTCGTCGTCCAGAACCTCATCATCCTCGGGATCATCAAGCCCGCCCAGCACACCGGGCGGGGGCCTGTTCTCCAGCAGGCCGGCGGCACGCAACTCCTTGACCCCCGGCAGGTCGCGGGCGCTTTCCAGCCCGAAATGATCCAGAAATCCGGGCGTGACCACGAAAGTGACCGGACGGCCCGGGGTCATCTTGCGCCGCCCCAGACGGATCCACTCCATTTCCAGCAGCTGATCGATGGTGCCGCGCGACACCGAAACGCCGCGGATCTCTTCGATCTCGGCCCGGGTCACGGGCTGGTGATAGGCGATGATGGCCAGAGTTTCGATGGCGGCCCGCGACAGCTTGCGCGTCTCCACCATTTCCTTCTGCATCAGAAAGCCCAGATCCGGCGCGGTGCGGATGGCCCAGGCGTCCCCGATACGGGTCACACGCACGCCACGCCCCTCATAGCGCTTGCGCAGATGTTCCAGCGCCTCACGCGGGGCACAGCCATGCGGCATCCGACGCTCCAGATCACGCAGGGTGACAGGCTCGGCGCTGGCGAACAGCACGGCTTCGACCATCCGCTCCTGTTCAGCCATCGGCGGTGCGTCAAACAGCGAGTCGATGTCATCGGGGGATTCGTCGGTCATGACCGCCCTTCCTTCTTGCGCAACTGGATCGGGGCAAAGGTCTCGGTCTGCCGTATTTCCATCTTGCCCTCTTTCACCAGCTCCAGCGACGCCGCAAATGTGGCCGCCGTGGCCGAGCGGCGGCGCACCGGGTCGCTGTGCCAACCGTCCGGCAGATAGGTCAGCAGATCGGTCCACCCGCCAGCGAAGCCCAGAAGACCACGCATCCGCTCCAGCGCCTGCTCCATGGTAAAGACCGATTCCCGGTCCATGATGAAGGGGCGGAATTCGTCCTTGGTGCGAATACGGGCATAGGCCTGCATCAGGTCCAGCAGGGTGGCGGTATAGGTGACGGTCTTGATCCGCGTGATGTCTTCGCCTTGCCCCCGGGCAAAGAAATCCCGGCCCAGCCTGTCACGCCCCATCAGGCGCGCCGCACTGTCGCGCA
>JALEGX010000058.1 GCA_022763485.1 Paracoccaceae bacterium
ACTGATCTGTAAAATTCCGGCGCTTTGCCATCGTCGTATCCCTTCAACGGTTTGGGATACACCTTAGCTGACTGTCCAGTTTTCTGGGACCACTTCAGTTGCCTTTGCCGCCCAGGCTTTTTTCATTGGGATATCGGCTGATGCGCTGGCTGTCACATTGCGGTTGTTGGTGCCGACGTTGGGTGGCGTTCTCGCAGGCCTCGCCGTAGGTAGCCTTTTGCCAAACGTGTTGTTCCGGCTGACCACGATCATTTTCCTGTCTCTAAGCATCTTTATGTTGGTTCAGCCTTGAAACTGCGCGCCACTTGGTTCCCAGTTGCACCGGATGGTTTCTGAACGACGCCTCAAGGCCGATATCGGACTGAAAAAAACCAACCGAACGGTGGTTGTGTCCGAATTGCTGACTTTGATGCACCCAGAGCCGAGTTTCAGCGAGCGAAAGCCGGGTTTTTTTCATAGGCAGTGTTCCGCGGTTTCGAGCTCGGAGACGACCACAAAAGCCCATAGGTCTGATGCAATCTGATCAGCAGCAAGGTGACCTGTGACCAAGCCAACATATAGGGATATTGCCCGTAGCGCCGGTGTGGGCACCGCCACAGTGGAACGGGTGCTGAACGGGCGGGGTGCGTCCTGCGACAGCCGAGAAGGTGGTTCTGGCCGCCAGGGCGTTGGACTGGCCCGGACGGATGCCGGAACGATATCGGGGCATCATACGTCTGGAGGTTATTCTGGTCCGGCCGGATACCTAATTTCATGCCCGGTTGGCGCAAGCGTTCAAACGGATTGGCAGTTCGCCGGATGTCTCAATTCAAGTTCACCTGACCTTTCTGGAAGAAGCGGACCCTTCGACCATCCTAGACCGGATCAGGCGTCCGGCATTCCACCGGTCGGGCCTGGTGATAGTCAGCCCCGACCATCCCGACGTCAGCGAGGCCTTGCAGGCGGCTGAAAAGGGCGGGCTGCCGGTTGTGCAGATCGTGACCAAACCCAACAAGAGCATCGAATTTGTCGGGATCGACAATTTTGCAGCCGGGGCGATGGCCGCAATGATGGTTGCGCGTTTGGGCGCCGTGAAAGGCACCGTGATCGCCTTGTGCCATAGACAGGTCTATGCGGTGCATCGCGACCGTTTGCGCGGGTTTTTTTGGATTACCTGGCTCGCCATCCCCGTTCTGATCTTGGATTCGCCTTTGTTGGTTTCACGCGGGACAGCCGGGATGAAGGCGCGCAATGGATCAGCGATGCCCTGCGCCGCTGGCCGGATCTGGCCGGTGTCTACAACGCGGGTGGCGGGAACTCGGGCATTCTGGACGCGCTGAGCCGCTTGCGACCGGACGTGTTCTTCGTGGGCCACGAACTGACTGAAACATCGCGGGCCGCTTTGAAGACCGGAGTGGCGGATGTGATCCTGGACCAGGTTCCCGAAGCGCAGGCCCGGCGGGCTTTGGACTTGTTGCTGGCCCGGATCAGGTTGCTTGAAGAAGAGGTCGAAAACCCTCCGATCCAGTTCAACACGATCACCTCGGTCAACGCTTGATCTGATCTGATCAGCAAAACATGTGCAGTTGCTGCTCCTTCTGAATACCGTTTTTCACAACGATCAGGGAGGGTGCCAGAGTGACACAGGCAATGACTGTATATGACCTTCAGTCAAAGAAGGGGCAGGCAAAGTGGCTGCAATTGCATGTAGATCGCGGCCCCGAGGCCGCCGCCGCCGTGGCCGCGGGCATCCCCGTTCTTTCCTGCGAACCCGATCATACTTTGGAACCCATTCGGGCTGCGGCGCCTTCGGCTTTTGTGTCCGCCGGAATGCCGCACGGGTCCGTTACGTCCTCACAAGAGGCGATCCGCGCAGGGTTCAGGATTCTGGAACGTGGAGCCAGCGCAGTCTATTGTTCCCATTCCGCGTTTTTCATCGAAGCGATGGCACGCGAAGGCATACCGGTGACGGGCCATGTCGGGCTGGTGCCCAACCGCGGCACCTGGACCAATTTCCGCGCCGTGGGCAAGTCGGCGGATGAAGCACTGAAAGTGCTGCGGGATGTCAAAGATCTGGAAAACGCAGGCGCCGCCTGTATCGAGGTCGAGGTCATCCCGGTTGAACTGGCGGATTACATCACGCGCCATACGCATAGGATCACGATGGGCATGGGCTGCGGTGACGCCTGTGATACGCAATACCTGTTCAGCAGCGACGTTTTGGGCACGCATCAGGGCGGGCACACGGCGCGGCGGATCGGGCCGGATGGGATAACGTTGACTGAACGCGGCACAGGCACCAACACGCGCTATATCAACAATATCGCCATGGAGGCCGAGGAGTACTGCGACAGCCTGTTGGTGACCGAGGTGTTCACGCCTGCGGGTCATTGGTCGTCTTATCCAAGCCACCGTCATGACGAAGACGATTTCCCACGGATCACCTATCTTGAAGAAACCTACTACCACCGCCTGAACCCCGCAGATGGGTTCGGCATTCAGCGGGTCTAAACGGATGACGGGTCCTTGGACGAAACCATGGCGGTTTCGGATGGGGACGTGGTTCTGGTCCCTCGGGGTCATCACCCCTGCGGTGTGCCTTACGGGTTCGAGATGTACTATCTAAACGTTATGGCAGGGCCGCAACGCAAATGGCGCTTTGTGCCAGCTCCAGAGGTTGAATGGATCCTGAACCGCGACGAAAAAGAGAAAAGTTAGTATTGATGTGTTTCATTGCTGGTCGGTTCGTAACGTTGTTCCAGCCCTCGATGCCACTGAAACCAGAGTGTCACGGATTCTTGCACGACCCACGTGGCCAAAGAGGTCTCGGTCATTTCAACCAACACAGGCGTCATTAACAGCAACAATTTGCAGAAAGTTCCGTGCCCGCGCCCTGAGATCGGCTGTGTACTTCCAAGTTGTCCGTGGTCGACCTGTCAGGACGTACGACCGGGCCGGTTTCAGCCTGATCTGGAGCCGAATATGGCGGCCTTCGCGCGCTGGTACAGCGGGGCCTGGGGCTGACCGGATCCCGAAGCCTTGCACAGCGGACGCCGGCATCGGCAAGATGCCCCGATGCCGGCGGTCACGTTACCGCGCTTGGTTGTTGAGCGTGAGTTAGACGGTGTCGCGTTTGACAAAGGCCAGCGCGACGCCAAGTGCCACAAGCAGGCCGCCGCAGGTCCGGTCAATCCAGAGCGCGCCTTGATTGCTCAGGAACTGCATCGCTTTCGCCCCGGCAGCGGCATAGATCGCCATGGTCACCACGTCCGTGGCGATGAACACGCCCGCGAGCGTGGCATATTGCACAAACATCGGCTCTGACGGGATCAGGAACTGCGGCAGGAACGCCGTGAAGAACAGGTACCCCTTCGGGTTGGTGACCGCGACCAGGAAACTCTTGCGGAACACCGCCGGTCGGGGACGGGACGTTTGGGCGTCTCCGCCGGTCTGCGGCGCTGAAACAGGGGCAATCTGTCCTGAGGAGCGCAGCATCTGAACCCCCAACCAGACAAGGTAGGCCACCCCGATCCATTTCACGAGGCCGAACAGAACCGCAGAGGTGGCGAGCAACGCTCCCAGCCCCAACCCCGCCGCAGAAATCAGAACAGCATCAGACAGGGCCGCTCCTGCAATCCCGTAGCTTGCGGTCCCAAAGCCATAGCGCGAGCCATTAGACAGGGCCAACAGGACCGTGGGACCAGGCGTCATGACGACAATCAGTGACAAGAGGGCGAAAGAGACAAGAGAGATGTCCATCATGTGGTCTCCGGTTTCAGGGAATGGAGGGCAAGACCGGCCAGTAGCAGGGCGCCCCCGCTGGCAATTGTTCTGACCGTGTTCCAGATCTGCCAGCGCGGGGAATAGGCCTGCCAGATCTCATCCGCGGTGTGTCGGTCGATCCGCGCGTCGATCTGGGCCAGCGCGTCGTTCAACGGCACATTGACCAGGGCAGTGACCAGAAATGCGCCCAGACCATAAAGCGCAGCACTGGCGGCAAACAGACTGGCCGAGCGCGTCTTGTCCTGCTTGGCGGCAAGGACGCAGGTCACCGCAAGCAGGGCGGGCGTCAGGAAGAACGCGGGAAAGAACACCGGATTGCGGACCGATGCGTTCATGGCCTGCATCGCGGTGATCGCCACGCGCGGGTCGGTTTGATCGAGGCCCCACATGGTTGAGCAGACCCAGGCATAGAAGAACCCGAAAATGGCGCCGATGCTCAGCACAGAAAGCAGCGACAGGGGCAAGAGCAAACGGGGCATCACGATTGCCCGGCGCATGGAGCAGCCATCGGGCTTTGCCCCTGTTTTGAACGGCTGGCTTTCACGACACCGATGATCAGCACCAGCGCGGCCAGCTGTCCAAGGATCACCGCGGGCCAGATCAGGGTGAACTGGGCATCCAGGTATTTCTGCGGCCCGAAGGAAACCAGCGCCATTGCGGCCGCCAGCAGGCTGAGGCTGCGCCCGGCGGTCGTGGTCAGGGGCTGCACGATGATCGCGCCGAGCGCGATGGAGACGGAGGCGCCGATGAAGGGCGCAATCCCGAACAGGGGCGTGGCCTCCGGCGGGTGAGGGGGCACCCGCGCATAGAGCGCCGAAAGCATGATGATCTGCAACAGGATCAGTGTTGTCAGGGCTGCCAGGGCATGTCGGTCTGAATGGGGCATCTCAATCTCCAAAAGCGTAATTCAAGTTACGGTTGCCAATATCCGTAATTTTGGTTACGGATTGTGTCAACACTCCGGAGAAAGAAATTGCGCGAAGAAAAACGAACCTTGCGCCAGCAGCAGATCGAGACCGCAGCCTATGAGGTGCTTGAGGCGAAGGGCTATGGCGGCACTTCCATGCTGAGCATTGCAAAACAGGCGCGGGCCTCGAATGAAACGTTGTACCGATGGTATGGCGACAAGCAGGGCCTGTTTCAGGCCTTGGTCACACGGAACGCCGAAGAGGTGCGCAGCCATCTGGAGGCTGAACTGGAAACCGATCACGACGCGCTTTCGATTCTTGAGACGCTCGGGCCCAAACTGTTGAAACTTCTGACCGGCGAAAGGGCCGTGGCCCTGAACCGGGCGGCGGCCGCCGACAGCAGCGGTGAGCTTGGGGAAACCTTGTCAAAAGCAGGGCGGGAAGCGGTGTTTCCCTTGCTGGAAAAGGTACTTCTGCGCGCCCGGGAAGAGGGGCACCTGTGCTTTGAGCACGCGGCAGAGGCGGTTGGATTGTATCTGGACCTGCTGATTGGCGATCAACAGATCCGGCGCGTCATCGGGCGACTTCCCAGCCCATCCGAAGCCTTTTGCGACGAGCGGTCACGCCGCGCCGTGCAGTATCTGGGTCAGCTTCTGAGCGCGCGGTGATCCCCGCAGGCCGCAGGTCCGCCGGGCTGCTGCTGTTCCCTGGGGCGGTCTTCACTGCGCGCCGGGCGGTTCCGCCAGAGAGCAGCGGTCCACCAGTCTGGTGTCGATACAGATCGAGCGGCCTTCGGATGTGCCTTCAACCATCGCAATCAGTTCGCGTGCCGCCTTGCGGCCCATTTCACGATGGGGAACATGAACCGTGGTCAGGGCAGGGGTGACGATTTCTGCCAGCTCGATATCGTCAAACCCGGTGACGGACACCTGATCCGGGACCGAGATCCCAAGCCTTTGCGCCTCTCGCAGCGCGCCCGCGGCCAGCACATCATTGCCGCACATGACCACCGTGGGGCGCGGCGACCGGGCCATCAGCTTCCCGAAGGCTTCGGCCCCCTTGTCGATTTCATAGGTCGTTTCGCACAGCGTCAGCTCATCGGCGTTCAGGCCGTTTTCCGTCATGGCCTGCCGGACCCCTTCGACGCGGGCCTGTGCCCGGTCATTGCCTTGGGTGATGCCCGAAATCATCGCGATGCGCCTGTGTCCTGCCGAAATCACGCGTTGCGCCAGCTCTCCCATCGCTGCAGCGTTGCCGAAGCCGACCGAGGGCGGGTGCATGTGCGGGTCATAGGACCAGGCCACCAGAGACGGGATCTGGTGGCGCTCAAGATAGGCATAGATATCCGCGTCGCGGGCATGGCCGATCAGCAGGAGCCCGTCGGCACCACGGGCCACCAGCGTACGGATCTGCTCGCGCTCCACTTCGGGGTCATAGGCCGAGCTTGACACCAGCAGCGTGTAGCCGCTTTCGCGGAGCTGGTCCTGGAATTCCTGCAGGCCGCGGGCAAAGATCGCGTTGTCCATCGTCGGAATGATGGCCCCGATCGTGTAGCTGCGTTTTGCCGCCATCACCCGCGCGGCAAAATTGGGGGTATAGCCCAGTGATTCGACCGCTTGCAGGACCCTTTGGCGGGTGGCTTCGATCACCCGGTCGGGTGAATTCAGACACCGGGAGACCGTGGCCGTCGAAACGCCTGCCGCCTTGGCGACGTCATTAAGTGTCGGTGCTGAACGGGTTTTTCCCATGTCGTGCCTGTCCGTGTCTTGTCCCTCGTCATACCACAAAACGGCGGAGATGCCATCCACCAATGTAAGCGCTTGCATTATCAATGTAAGCGCTTAGAAATAATCATGAGATATGAAACCGGAGTTCTGGGATGTTCCTTTGGAGTGCCGCTGCCGTCTTTGTTCTGTTTTTTGCCAATGTTGCTTTGGGCGCGTTCGGCAGCGGCGCGATTTTGGGGGATGTCGGGGAAATGCTGGTTCTGTTCACCGCGTCGATCTTGTTCGTGGCGGGCATTCTCAAGCGCGAAGCTGACCACAAGAACAAGAACGGCAGCTGACAGATCTTAAGGGAGGAAGACAATGACGAACGCAAAGGATGGCCTCAAATCAGCTGAGCGCCGGAACTTTCTGAAACTGGCCTCAACCGGCTCGTTCACCGCGGCCCTGGTGGCGGGGGCCGGCGGCGTGCTGTGGTCATCGGAAGCCGCGGCGCAGACGGCCAAGGAAGAAAAAGAGCGCGAGCGCGCGGCAGAGCACATAATGACGGTTGCCACCGCCTATGTGCTGGGGGCGTCCCGCAGCTATCCGATCATGCAGCTGGACCTGAAGGAGAACATCCAGAACGCCACCAATGGCAAGGTCTATGTCAAGCTTGCTCCGGGCGGGCAGCTGGGTGCCGGGGGGGCGCTGGTCCAGAAGGTGCAGGGGGGCACCATTCAGGCGGCGCAGCATTCACTGTCGAACTTTGCACCCTTTGCCTCGACCGTTGACCTGATCAACATGCCCTATCTTTGCGGCTCCAACCAGCGGTTCACCAACCTGGTGAATTCGGATTTCTGGAAGACCGAGGTGCATCCCAAGGTCGAAGCCAACGGCTTCAAGGCGCTGTTCTATGTGAACATCGATCCGCGCGTCGTGGCGGTCCGCAAGGGGGGCAACGCGGTGACCTCGCCCGGCGACATGTCGGGGGTCAAGTTCCGGGTGCCGGGATCGAAGATGCTGCAGCAGTATTACCGCATGGTTGGCGCCAACCCGACACCGGTTGCCTGGGGTGAAACGCCATCGGCGATCAAACAGGGCGTCGCTGATGCGCTTGATCCCTCCGTGGGCGCGCTCTACGTCTTCGGCTTCAAGGACATCCTGAGCCATGTGACCTTCACCCAGGCCGTGCCGGATAGCCAAGTCTATTCCTGCAATCTGGAATGGTTCAACTCGCTGCCGTCGGATGTCCAGGATGGCGTGATGTGGGGCTCTGAAATGACCGCCCATCAGAACCTGTCCAAAGTGCCGTCTGCCCGCGCCTATGCCATGGCGGAGCTTGCCAAGGCCGGTGTGCAGTTCCACAGCCTCAGCGATGACCAGCTGGGCGAATGGCAGGAGGCCGGGGGCTACCAGCGCAGCGAATGGGACAGCTTCAAGACCGAACTGGCCGGGTCGATGGACAATTTCGCCAAGCTTGAAGAAGCCGCGGGCACGCAAGGCCAATACTACGTCCACGACGCCTGAGCACGTCCGGACAGGTACGCCCCGTCGCGGGCGTCCGACCGGCCTGTCAACAGCCGCCATCGCAGCAGTCCTTCGGGCTGTCTGCGGGGGTGTGCGTGAACACCAGGAATGCCAATGAATATCCTGCAAACCATAGACAAGAATGCAGAGCGCTGGTTGCTTCTGGTGTTCTACACGATGCTTGTCATCACCATGGCGATCGAGGTCATCCGGCGCGAGCTGTTTGCCTATTCCTCCATCTGGGGAGAAGAGATTGTCCGCTATTCCTTTATCTATCTGGCCTGGATCGGTGCTGCGGCGGCGGTCAAGGAACGCGCCCACATCCGCATTGACGTGATCATGCATTACCTGGGGCCGCGCCCCAAGGCGCTGATCTACATCTTCGGTGATCTGGTGATGTTCGTGGTCGCCCTTGTGGCGCTCTACTGGTCGTATGAGACGGTTCATGTCTCGGCCAAATTCGGCTCGGTCAGCCACGGGCTGCGCATTTCCATGGTGTGGTTCCTGATGGCGGTGCCGCTGGGCTTTGCCCTGATGATATGGCGCCTGCTGCAATCCTTCCGGCGCGATCTGCGCAGCCTTCGTGACGGGACGCCCGTCTTTGAAGGCGACAAACTGTTTGATTGAGGAGCCTGAGCGATGCTGTGGAATACACTCAATCAGACGGTCGAACTGGGCTGGGATTTCTACGTTCCCGTGATCATGTTCGTGGTGCTGATCGCGATGGCCGTTCCCGTCTGGGCCGCCATCGGTGCGGCTGCCACAACTATGCTGCTGATGTCGGGCGACCTGCCGCTGAGCGCGATTGGCGAAAGCTTGTTCACCGGGATTGACGCATTTGCCCTGACGGCGGTGCCGCTGTTCATCCTGACCGGCGACGTTCTGGTCCGCACGGGGCTCAGCAAGAAGTTCCTGGACGTGGCCGAGGCGCTGACCTGCTGGACACGCGGCGGCTTTGGCTCGGCCACGGTGCTGGTCTGCGGCATGTTCGCTGCGATCTCGGGCTCTGACGCGGCGGGGGCCGCTGCGGTGGGCCGGATGACCATCAACCGGCTGGTCGAAAGCGGATACCCGCGCCCCTATGCCTGCGCGCTGGTGGCTGCTGGCGCCTGCACCGGGATCCTGATCCCGCCGTCGATCGCCTATATCATCATCGGCCTTGTGCTGGGTATTTCCGCCTCCACCCTGTTCCTGGCGGCGCTGATCCCCGGCCTTGCGATCCTTGTGTCGATCCTGGTGACCAACATCATCATGAACCGGATCTACACCTATGAGACCGGCGGCAACATGGGGCTGGGCGAATGGCTGGGCAATCTGGGCAAATCGCTGAAATCCGGCTGGTATGCCTTCATCGTGCCGGGCATCATCTTTTACGGCATCTTCTCGGGTCGTCTGACCCCCACCGAAGCCGGGGCCACAGCTGTGGTTGTCACCATTGTCATGGGGTTCATCCTGGGCACGCTGAAGCTGTCGGATTTTCCGGCGATGCTGGTTAGTTCCGCAAAGGTGAACGGGGTGATCCTGCCGATCATCGCCTTTTCCGCCCCGCTGGCGGAGGCGCTGGCCATCATGGGGGTGCCGCAGGGGTTTGTGACCGCCGTGACCGGGCTGACCGATGATCCGGCGCTGCTGATCCTGCTGATGATCTGCATCCTGATCGCGGCGGGCTGCGTGATGGAAACCACCCCCAACATCGTGATCCTGGCGCCGATCCTGAAGCCGCTGGCGGACAATATCGGCATGAACGAGATCCAGTTCTGCATCATGATGATCACCGCGCTGGGCGTGGGCTTCATCACGCCGCCGCTGGGACTGAACCTGTTCGTGGTGTCCGGCATCACCGGCGAGTCCATCCTCAAGATCGCCGCCCGCGCCGTACCCTTTGTTCTGACCATGCTGATCGTGGTTCTGCTGATCGCCTATTTCCCGCCGATTTCAACCACGCTGCTTCCCGATATCTATAAGTAGGACTACCCATAAAATGACCCGTGAATACCTGAAGAAGGCGGCGCTGACGCCAAAGTCGGACGCCTCCGAGACCCACAAGATCGTCAAGGGCATCCTTGAGGATATCGAGACCGGAGGGGACGCCAAGGCGCTGGAATACGCCGCCAAGTTCGACCAGTACGACGGCAATGTGCTGCTGACGCCCGAAGAGATCGACGCCGCCTGTGCCCTGGTTCCGGAAAAGCTGAAGGCCGATATCCGGTTCTCCCACGACAACGTGCGTCGCTTTGCAGAATTGCAGAAAAGCACCGTGCATGATGTGGAAACCGAGATTTCGCCGGGGTTCATCACCGGCCAGAAGGCGATCCCGGTGGATGCGGCGGGCTGCTATGTGCCGGGCGGACGCTACAGCCATATTGCCAGCGCCATCATGACCGTGACCACCGCCAAAGTGGCGGGCTGCAAGCATATCACCGCCTGTTCGCCACCGCGCCCCGGTGTCGGTGTCGCCCCCGCGATCATCTATGCCGCCCATATCTGCGGTGCGGACAAGATCATGGCGATGGGCGGTGTGCAGGGGGTTGCGGCCATGACCTTTGGCCTCTTCGGTCTGCCCAAGGCCAACATTCTGGTCGGGCCCGGCAACCAGTTCGTGGCCGAGGCCAAGCGCATCCTGTTTGGCCGCGTCGGCATCGACATGATCGCTGGCCCCACCGACAGCCTGATCCTGGCCGATGGCAGCGCCGACGCCCATATCGTGGCCACCGATCTGGTGAGCCAGGCCGAGCATGGCTACAACTCGCCGGTCTGGCTGGTCACCGATGACCGGACGCTGGCCGAAGAGGTGATGCGGCGCGTGCCGGGGCTGATCGACGATCTGCCCGAGGTGAACCGCGACAACGCAGCGGCCGCATGGCGCGATTATGCCGAGGTGATCCTCTGCGCCGACCGCGAAGACATGGCCGACTGTTCCGACGAATACGCGCCCGAACACCTGACTGTGCAGGCCGATGATCTGGATTGGTGGCTGGCGCGGCTGACCTGCTACGGCTCGCTCTTTCTGGGTGAGGAGACGACGGTGTCCTACGGGGACAAGGCGGCGGGCACCAACCACGTGCTGCCGACCTCGCGTGCGGCCAGCTATACCGGCGGGCTGAGCGTTCATAAATACATGAAGATCGTGACCTGGCAGCGGTCGACCCGCGAAGGCTCGAAACCGGTGGCCGAGGCCACCGCGCGGATTGCCCGGCTGGAAGGGATGGAGGGCCACGCCCGCGCCGCCGACGTGCGGCTGGCCAAGTACTTCCCAGATGAAACCTTTGACTTGACCGCAAATGGCTGACCCACGCGCCCTGTTCGACCTGACGGGCCACACCGCCTGCATCACCGGTGCCAGCTCCGGTCTTGGCCGGCGCGCAGCGGTGGCATTGGCGGCTGCCGGGGCCAAGGTGGTCGCGGTTGCCCGCCGGGCTGAGGCGCTGGAGAGCCTCTGCGCCGAGATTGGTCCGAATGCGGCCCATGTGGTTGCGGATGTGGCCGATCGTGGTGGACTGGAGGCGCTTGTGGCGTCGGTGTCTGCGCCGTTCGGCGCACCCGACATCCTGATCCACGCGGCTGGGGTGAACACACGGCAGCCCGCGGACGATGTGACAGGGCAGGGCTGGGACCAGACGCTGGCGCTGAACCTCTCGGCGCCCTTCTTCCTCAGTCAGGCTTTTGCGCCTGCGATGAAGGACAGGAGCTGGGGACGGATCGTCAATTTTGCCTCGCTGCAGACGACCCGCGCCTTTCCCGGAGGCATCGCCTATGGCGCCAGCAAGGGCGGGATTGCCCAGCTGACCCGCGCCATGGCCGAAGCCTGGTCGCCCCACGGCATCACCGCCAATGCCATCGGTCCGGGGTTCTTCCCGACCGAGCTGACGCAGGCGGTGTTCGAAGATGACGCGCGCGCCGCCCGCAATGCCGCGCAGACCTGCATCGGCCGCAACGGGCGGCTGGAGGATATCGACGGTCCGCTGCTGTTCCTGTGCTCGGATGCTTCGGCCTATGTCACGGGTCAGATCCTGATGGTTGACGGAGGGTTCACGGCGAAATGAAAGCACTGATTTATGAAGGGGTTGAAACCCTTACCGTTCGGGATGTTCCTGAACCCGCCGGACAGCTGGGGGATCATCTGATCCGTATCCATGCCTCCGGTATCTGCGGGTCGGACATGCATGCCTACCTCGGCCATGATGACCGTCGGCCGGCGCCGCTGATCCTTGGACATGAGGCCGCGGGCGTGATCGAGGAAGGGCCGCAGCAGGGGCGCCGGGTGACGATCAACCCGCTGGTCACCTGCGGGACCTGTGCGGCGTGCACCTCGGGGCGCGAAAACCTGTGCCCGGACCGCCAGATCATCTCGATGCCGCCGCGCGAAGGGGCGTTTGCGCAATTCGTGGCGATGCCCGATCGCAATCTGGTGACCGTGCCGGATGGTGTGGCGCTGGAAAAGGCCGCGCTGGCTGAACCGCTGGCGGTCAGCTGGCACGCCGCGCGGCTGGCGCTGGAGGCGCTGCATCCGTCCATGGACCGGCGTGCGCTGGTGATCGGCGGCGGGGCCATCGGGCTGGCGGCGGCGCTGGCGCTGCGGGCCATGGGGGTGCAGGACGTGACCATCCAGGAACCCAACGCCGCCCGCCGGACCTATCTGCAAGAGCGCTGCGGGCAACACACTGTGAGCGCCTTTCAGGGGCTGGCATCGCTGGTGATCGACGCGGTCGGCTATGCCGCCACCCGTGCCGCGGCCTCGGCCGCCGCTGCGCCGGGTGGTGTGATCGCCCATGTCGGACTGGGGGAGGACATGGGCGGTCTGGATGTGCGTCGCATGACGCTGCAGGAAATCACTTTCATCGGTACCTATACCTACACCGCGCAGGATTTCCGCGACACGGCCCAGGCCATCTTTGAGGGCCGTCTGGGGCCTCTGGATTGGCCGGAACACCGCCCGCTGACCGATGGGGCCGCGGCCTTTCGCGATTTGCGGCAGGGGGCCGTTGCGGCCCCCAAGATCATTCTCGACC
>JALEGX010000059.1 GCA_022763485.1 Paracoccaceae bacterium
CCCGATCTACAACAATCTGGATCACCTGATGGCACGCGCGCCCGAGATCCTGGGGACGCATTATGACATTGCCTATCCGGGCAAGCAGCTCTCAACCGCCCGGAACCTGCGCGCCCTGCCGCTGGAAAATGAATACAAGGCGGCAGGGGCGCATTTCGGTCAGTTCTATGGCTGGGAACGCCCGCTCTATTTCGGTAAGACCGCAGAGCCGCGGATGACGTTTGAGCGTCCCGACTGGTTTGAGAACGTGCGGGACGAAGTCGCCGCCGCCCACGAAAGCGCCGCGATCTTTGACGCCTCGCCCTTTGGCAAGATCGAGGTGCAGGGGCCGGAGGCCGAGGCCTTTCTGATGCAGACCTGCGCCGGGTACATGAACCGCGCGCCGGGGTCGGTGATCTACACCGCCGTGTTGAACGATCGCGGCACCTTTGAAAGCGACATCACCGCGCAGCGGATTGCCGAGGATCACTATCGCCTGTTTGTTGGTACAGGCGCGATCAAACGCGATCTGGCATGGTTCCGCCGCCACGCCGAAGGCTTTGATGTGACGCTGACGGATTCGACCGAGGATTACGCAGTGCTGGGCCTGATGGGGCCGGAAGCGGCGCGGATCGTCACCGAATGTGGCGCGCCGGAGCTGAACGAGCTTGGATACTTCAAGGTCGGCCCGGCCCATATCGCCGGCAAACACGTCCGCGCCGCGCGCATGTCCTATGTGGGCGAGGCCGGGTGGGAGATCACCATGAAGGCGGAAAACGCCCCCGCCGTCTACGCCGCGCTGACCGCTGCAGGCGCCAAGCCTGCGGGGCTGTTCGCCCAGACCTCCATGCGGGTGGAAAAGGGCTTCTGCGCCATGGGGCACGAGCTGGACGGGGACAACACCCCAATCGAGGCCGGGCTGATGTTCGCGACCCGCAAGACGGGCGGGTTCACAGGGTTTGAAGCGCTGCAGGAGCGGCTGGAAAACGGCACCAAACCCAACGTGATCTCGATCACGCTGGATGATGAGCAAGCGGTGCCCTTGGGTCACGAGCCGATCTATCTGGACGGCCAGATTGTGGGTCAGACCAGCACCTGCGCCTTTGGTTATCGCGTGGGCAAGCCGGTGGCGCTGGGCCATGTGCATGGTGAGGTTGCAGACGGCGCACGGATCCAGGTGGATATTGCCCGCCAGATGTATGACGGCACAGTCACCATCGGCCCGCTCTATGATCCCGAGGGCAAGCGCATGCGGGGCGCGGCGTGACCCGGCCCTTTGTCTTGGTGGCCCCTAACGGGGCCCGGCGCGGCAAGGCGGATCATCCCGCCTTGCCCGTGACGATTCCGGAGACCGTGGAGACGGCGATGGCTTGCCGTCGAGCGGGCGCTGACGGGTTGCATCTACATGTGCGGGACGCGGCAGGCGCGCATTCGCTGGATCCGGGCCGCTATAAGGAGGCGCTGTCGGAACTGGCCCGTGCCGTTCCCGATATGGCGGTGCAGATCACCACCGAAAGCGCCGGGATCTATGATGTGCCTGCACAGCTGGCCACCCTGCGCGCCGTCGCGCCAGAGTGGGCCAGCATCTCGGTTCGCGAGATCGCCCGCGCACCCGAGTTGATCGATGCCGTCTATGGCACCTGCGCTGACAATGGCACGCGGGTGCAGCATATCCTCTATGACGCCACTGACGCCGCTCTGCTGCAGGACTGGCAGGCGCGCGGGCTGGTTCGCGCGGGGCAGGACGACGTGATCCTTGTGCTGGGGCGCTATGCGACCAGGCAGCAATCCCACCTCGAAGATCTTGCGCCCTTGTTGCAGAGCATTCCCGAGGGCGCGCCTTGGATGCTCTGCGCCTTTGGTGCCTCGGAACATGCCTGCCTGTCGGAGGCCGCCCGCCTGGGCGGTGCGTGCCGTGTGGGCTTCGAAAACAGTCTGACCGCCGCCGATGGCCGTCAGCACTCTGACAACGCGGCCTCGGTCGCCGCGCTCATCTCACAGCTTGAAAGGATCGCGGCATGAGCCACGTGTTTCCCCGCCATTGCCATTCGAACACCCCGACGGCCGTTGCTGGCGACGGCTGTTTCCTGATCGACCAGACCGGCAAGCGCTATTTCGACGGCTCGGGCGGCGCGGCAGTGTCCTGCCTTGGCCACTCCAACGCCCGCGTGACGCAGGCGATCAAGGATCAGGTGGATCAGCTGGCATTTGCGCATACCGGTTTCTTCACTTCCGACCCCGCCGAACAATTGGCCGACCTGCTGATTGCGAACGCGCCGGGGGATCTGGACCGGGTCTATTTCGTCTCGGGCGGCTCCGAAGCGGTAGAATCCGCCATCAAACTGGCGCGCCAGTATTTCACCGAACGCGGCGAGCCGCAGCGCCGCCACCTGATCGCCCGGCGGCAGAGCTATCATGGCAACACCATCGGCGCGCTGTCGGCAGGCGGCAACGCCTGGCGGCGCCAGCAATTCGCGCCGCTGCTGATCGACGTGAGCCACATTGCGCCCTGCTATGAATACGCGGAACGCGGCGAAGGCGAGAGCTTGCACGATTACGGTCAACGCGTCGCGCAGGAGCTGGAGGATGAAATCCTGCGCCTGGGGGCGGACAGCGTCATGGCTTTCCTCGCCGAACCGGTGGTTGGCGCGACCCTGGGTGCCGTTCCGGCGGTCGAAGGGTATTACAAACGCATCCGCGAGATCTGCGACAAATATGGCGTGCTGCTGATCCTGGATGAGGTCATGTGCGGCATGGGCCGCACCGGCCATCTGTTCGCCTGCGATTTCGAGTGCGTGGCTCCGGATATCCTGTGCATCGCCAAGGGGCTGGGCGCGGGCTATCAGCCGATCGGCGCGATGCTGTGTTCGAAAGCGATCTATGACACGATCAGCGCAGGTACGGGGTTCTTCCAGCACGGGCATACCTATCTGGGCCATCCGGTGGCTGCTGCCGCTGGCCTCGCCGTCGTGCAGGAATTGCTTGAGAACGATCTGCCCGCGCAGGTGCGGGCGCGGGGAACCTATCTGGAGCAGCAGTTGCGCGCACGCTTTGCCCAGAACCCGCATGTGGGTGACATCCGGGGGCGGGGCCTGTTTCAGGGCATCGAATTCGTCGCCGACCGGGACAGCAAGACGCCGTTCGATCCCAAGCTGGGAGTGGCGGGCAAGCTTAAGAAAGCGGC
This sequence comes from Paracoccaceae bacterium, assembly GCA_022763485.1. Classification (GTDB taxonomy): domain Bacteria; phylum Pseudomonadota; class Alphaproteobacteria; order Rhodobacterales; family Rhodobacteraceae; genus Aliisedimentitalea. The sequence continues at coordinate 3,164 of JALEGX010000059.1, forward strand.
CTTTGCCAATGGCCTGATCTGCTACCCGATGCCGGGCACGCGCGACGGGCGGCATGGCGATCATGTGTTGCTGGCCCCGCCTTTCATCGCCTCCGAGGCCGAGCTGGACGGCGCGCTGGACGCGTTGCAATCCGCCGTGGATCAGGTTTTGGGCGCGCTCTGAGCGTTCAGTCCAGGATATAGCGATGCAGCTCCGGGCCTCGGGTCCGGAGCCATTTGCGTTGGCTTTCGTGCGATCCGAAGAGGCGTTCCACCTGTCCCCAGAAGGCCGAGGAATGGTTCATTTCCTTCAGATGAGCGACCTCATGCGCTGCCACGTAGCGCAGCACATCCGTTGGGGCCAGGATCAGCCGCCATGAGAACATCAAGGCCCCTTGGGAGGAGCACGACCCCCATCTGGAGCGGGTATCCCGCAGGGTGATTCGGCTGGGGTGTTTGCCCAGCTTGCGGGCATAGTGATCGGTGGCTTCTGCGAAGCGGTCGCGGGCCAGCGCCTTCAAGTAGCGCTGCAGCTGGCTGCCCGGCTTGTCCCGGGGCAGGGTCAGCACATCCGGTCCCAGATGAATGCCCTTGTCATCGCTCAGCCGCAGGGTGCGCAGGGTGCCTTCAATCGGCAGCTGTGCGCCGTCTTCAAGGGTCCAGACCGGGGGACGTTTGGACAAGTGTTTGCGAATCCACGCTTCTTTCTCTTGCGCGAAATCCAGCGCTTCGGCCTCGGGCAAACGGGCAGGCAGGGTCAGCGTCACGCGACCGTCCAGTTGTGAGACCCGCAGGCTGATCCGGCGGGCACGGGCCGACCGCCGCAGCAACAGCGGTATCGGAGGCTCACCCGGGATCTGATACTGGGTCATCTGGCGCAAGGTCCCTAAAGGCTTTGACAGTGCCTATCTCATATGGCAGGTCACCGGAATCGTCGATACGACTCAGCAGATAATCGAGGGATTTCACATGCCCAAGGAAGAATGGGGTGTAAAACGCGTTTGCCCGACCACCGGCAAACGGTTCTACGACCTGAACAAGAACCCGATCGTTAGCCCGTACACGGGTGAAGTGGTTGAGATGGACACCGGCAAGAGCCGGATGATTGCGGCTGACGCTGCGGACGCTGCCAACCTGAAGAACACCAAAAACATGCAGGACGACGATGTCGTTCTGGAAGATGACGATGACTCGATGGATGTCGATCTGGGCGATGACGTTCTGGATGATGACGACGACGAGGACAATGTCTCGCTGGACGAAATCGCCGACGTGTCCTCGCCGGATGATGACTCCTGATCCCAGGATTTCGAGCGCTCCGACGGGGCGCTCAAAAAACTTCCTCGGCGGCGCTTTTTTTGCTTGAACTCACCGCCGCCGCTATTTAAACGACCACTCACCGCACAGCAGCATACGCAGCCAAGCGGAACAGGATGGGGCCTTAGCTCAGTTGGGAGAGCGCTTGCATGGCATGCAAGAGGTCAGGGGTTCGACTCCCCTAGGCTCCACCAAATCACCCATCCAGACAGTTGTGTTGAAGCGCCGGTTGTGACCGGAGTTTGCTGTAGTGTTGACCGCTTGCACGTCCCTGAACGGCGTGTCCCGGCCGTAGCAGGAAGGCGCCGATCACGGTGCTTCGGCCGACGCAAGGCGGGCAGGGCACCCGCCGGGGGGCAACGGCACGAAGACCGGCAAGAGGTGCAGAGCCTGGGCTGCAAAAGCCGGTTGTGACCGTCAAGATCGGCACCGGCCCATTCTGCCCAGGGTCAGATCTGTGAGGGCCTCAGGGCTTACTTGATCCCCGCGCGCATGAAACTTTGGACGAATTGGCGCTGGAACAGCAGGAAGGCAATCAGCAGCGGGCCCGACGTCATCAGGGTTGCTGCGTTGATCACGCTCCACTCCACGCCGGAGTCGATGGAGGCGAAGATCGACAGACCCACGGTCACCGGGCGCGTTTCCACGGAATTGGTGACGATCAACGGCCAGAGGAAGTTGTTCCAGTGATGACTGACGGACACAAGCCCGTAGGCCAGGTAGGTGGGGATCGCCAGGGGCACATAGACCTTCATCAGGATGCCCAGCGTCGACATACCTTCGATCTGTGCCGCTTCCTCCAGCTCTTTGGGGACCGACATGAAGGTCTGGCGCAGCAGGAAGATACCAAAGCCGGACGCAATATAGGGCAGGGCAATGGCGGGGATCGTGTCGATCAGGTTCAGCTCCCGGATCAGCTTGTAATTTTCGACAATCAGGATGTCAGGCATCACCAGAAGCTGCACCAACACCAGCGCAAACAGGAGGTTCCGGCCAGGGAACTGGAAGCGGGCAAAGGCATAGGCCGCCAGCGTACACAGGACGAATTGCCCGATCAGGATCGCGGTGACCAGCATGAAGGTGTTGAGGAAGTAGCGCGCGAATGGCGCGGCCTGCCAGGCCTTGGCGAAGTTCTCCAGCGTCAGCGGGGCGAACAGATCAAAGTTGGCTTCATAGGCGGCCGGGTGAAAGGCGGTCCAGATCGCATAGGCCAGCGGCAGGACCCAGACCAGTGCCAGCGTCCAGGCACCCAGGATGTTCAGGGCTCGGGTCATTTGTAGTGCACCTTGCGATCAAAGAAGAAGAACTGACCGATCGCCAGCAGCCCCAGGATCGCCAGCAGGATCACCGTCAGGGCCGCGGCATAGGCGGTGTCCCAGAAGCGGAAGGCGACCTCGTAGATGTAGAACAGCAGCAGCGAGGACGCGTTGTCAGGGCCGCCTCCGGTGAGCACGAAGATGTGGTCCACCATGCGGAAGGAATTCACCACAGCGTTGATTGACACGAACAACGTGGTCGGCATCAACAGCGGGAAGGTCACGCGGCGAAAGATCGTCCAGGGGCCAGCGCCTTCAATCCGGGCGGCCTCGATCAAGCTGGGCGGGATGGTTTGCAGGGCGGCCAGGTAGAAGATCATGAAAAACCCGGCTTCTTTCCAGATGGTGACGATCATCACGCCGATCAGCGCGGTGTCCGGCTGACCCAGGATGTTGGACTGCCCCATGCCCAGCAGGCCGGTGATCTGATCAATCAGGCCAAAACCGGGCGTGTAGAAAAACATCCAGATGTTCGCCACGGCGATCATTGGCAGGACGGTGGGGGTGAAATAGGCCATGCGCACAAAGCTGCGCCCAATCAGGCGTTCATTGACCCACAGCGCCATCGCCAGGGCAATCGCGATAGAGGTCGGGATTGTGCCAAGGGCAAACCACAGGTTGTTGACCAGCACCTTCCAGAAGATCGGGTCGTTCACCAGGGTTTCGTAGTTCTCCAGCCCCGCCCAGCGGGCCGGTCGGCGTCCGCGCGGGGTGGTGAACAGGCTGTTCCACAAGGTTGTGACGGCAGGCACATGGGTGAAGGCCAGCAAAAACAGAAAAGCCGGCGTCAGCAAGAGCCAGGCGTGGATCCAGTGGCGTGTCTGCATCATCGTTCCTTGTGGTGTGTGTGGCGGGAACAGGCCCCGCCACACGTTTCAGTCAGTTCAGCGATAGGCCTTCAGGACCGCTTCGGCCTTTGCCTGCGCTTCGGCCAGCGCCTCTGCCGCGGGCTTGGCGCCGGTGATCGCGGCATGCAGCGCATCGTTGAAGATGCGGGTCACGCGCTGGTTTTCGTAGGTGGACAGCTCGGCCACTGCGAATTCCAGTTGATCACGTGCCACCAGAGCCGGCGGGAAGTCGGCGGTGTAGGCTTTCATTTCGTCACTTTCCCAGGTTGCCGGGGACGGCGCGACATAGCCGGTGGCAATCGACCACTTGGCGGCCTGTGCGGGCTGCGAGATCCACTTGATGAAATCGAAGGCGGCCTTGGTCTCTTCGTCCGAGCCACCCTTGAACAGGTAGAAGTTGCCGCCACCGGTCGGTGCGCCGCGGCTCATCTTGGCGGGCAGCATGGCAACGCCGAAGTCGAACGGAGCGTTCTTGCGGACGTTGGTCAGGTTGCCGGTCGACGTCCACATCATCGCGGTCTGGCCTTCGAAGAAGGCTTTGGGGGTGGCGCCCCATTCGATGATGCCGGGGGCCATCACGCCGTCGTTGGACAGCGACACCAGATATTCCAGCGCCTCTACCACTTTCGGGTCGTCAAAGTGGGTCTTGGTGCCATTGTCGGTGACCAGCGTGGCGCCGTTCGACGTGGTCAGGCCCTGGAACAGCCAGTAGGGGAAACCGGAAGACGGGATGCGCACGCCCCATTGGGTGACGTTGCCGCTGTCGTCTTTCTTGGTCAGCTTGGACGCGTAGTCCTTCATTTCTTCCCAGGTGGCGGGCGCTTCGGTCAGCCCGGCTTCGGCAAAGGCCTCCTTGTTGTAGTACAGGACCGGGGTCGAACGCTGGAAGGGGATGCCGTAGGTCTTGCCGTCGATCATCGAGTTTTCCATGAAGGACGGGTAGAAGGACTTCAGCCAGGCCTTGTCTTCCGCCGTGGTGGCGTAGTCGTCGAAGGCGTGGATCAGGTCTTCGTCAAAAAGGGTGTACATGTCCACCGACAGGATCACCGAAAGCTGCGGAGCATTGCCACCGCGCGCTGCGGTCAGCGCCTTGGCCACCGTGTCCTGATACGAACCGGCATAGATCGCCTCGATGTTCACGCCTTCGTTTTCGGCCACATACTGGGATGTCAGCTCTTCGATGGTGTTGGCCGCGGTGCCGCCGACGGCCACCGGGAAATAGAATTCCAGGTCAACAGCCATGGCGGGCGACGCAGCCAGGGCCAACGCAGCAACGGCTGCTTTGAGTTTCGAGATCATGAGATTTCTCCGACTGGGATAGGAAGACCGGGCAAGCCCGAATTGCAGCATCCCCAAACCGTTTTGAGGAGCATGGCACGTGAAGGCGTCATGCAGCGCCCCCTACGATCTTGGCGATCAGCGCTGGATCATTGATCCGTTCCGCGCGATCGGCGTCAAACAGGTGAATGTCGTTGGCAGGCAGCGCCAGCGTCAGCTGTTCATTGGCGGCAAATGTCCGGTTCCCCGGCAGTTTGGCCAGAAAGCTGTGCCCACCGGCGGTCAGCTCGACCAGCGTGTCAGCGCCCAGGAATTCCGCCGATTTCACGCAGGCAACAATCGGGCCAGCGTCGCTCAGGGTCAGCGCTTCGGGACGGATGCCGATCCGTAGCATGGCGGGCAGGGTCGTGTCCCCCCGGGACAGGGCTTCGGCCGGGATCAGGTTCATGGGCGGCGTGCCGATAAAGCGGGCGGCAAAGGGCGTGGCCGGATGGCCATAGATGTCCTGCGGGGTGGCGACCTGCTCGATCCGGCCGGCATTCATCAAGACCACCTGATCGGCCATGGTGATCGCCTCGGTCTGGTCGTGGGTGACGTAGACCATGGTCAGGCCAAGCTGCCGTTGCAGGGCGCGGATTTCGCGGCGCATTTCATCGCGCAGCCGCGCGTCCAGATTGGACAGCGGTTCATCCATCAGGCACACCGGGCGCCGTGAAATCACCGCGCGTCCCAGCGCCACGCGCTGTTGTTGGCCCCCGGACAGGGCCGAGGGCTTGCGATCCAGATAGGGCGTCAGCTCCAGCAGCTCCGCCACCTCGGCCAGGCGCGCGGTGCGTTCGGCCTTGGCCAGACGCTCCACCCGCAGACCGAAGGTGATGTTCTCTGCCACGCTGAGATGGGGAAAGAGCGCGTAGTTCTGGAACACCATGGACAGGTTGCGCTTTGCCGGCGGCAGCGCGGTAACGTCCCGATCGCCGATCATCACCTGCCCCTCGGTCACGGCCTCCAGCCCCGCGATGATGCGCAGGGTCGTGGATTTGCCGCAGCCCGAAGGCCCCAGAATGGCGGTGAATTTACCAGCGGGGATGTCCAGGTCGATCCCGTTCAGCGAAACGGTGTCACCCCAGACCTTGCGGACCCCGCGAAGGGTGATGGATTGGCCGGCCAACGTCGTCATTCTGCTGCCTCGTCACAAATTACAAGATTGACCTCGGCCGCTGCCAGGCGGGCGCAGATCGCTTCGGGCGGGCGGACATCGCAGATGACGTGCTCGACATCGGTGATGCAGCCGCTGCGCACATGGGCCTTGCGTCCGAATTTGGTGGCATCCAGCACCAGAATCCGCTCAGAGGCGTTGCGATGGATGGCATCGCGGGAGTGGACATCCTCTTCCGACAGGTCCAGCAGGCCGCCATCCTGATCCACGGCGGCGACGCCGAACAGGCCAATGTCGAACTTGTAGCTGTCAAAGAAAGCCACGGCCGAGGGGCCGACGATATCGGCCTCGGATTCGCGCAGCGTGCCGCCGGGAATGGTAACCGTCAGCCCATCGAAACGATGGGCCGAAATCGCCAGATGCAGGTTGTTGGAATAGATGCGCAGATCCTTGCGCTGCGCCAGCGCCGCGACCACCATTTCCGGCGTGGTGCCGATGGAAACGGCCAGCGTGGCGTTGTCGGGAACAAGTTCAGCTGCTTGTTGGCCGATTCTCTGCTTCGCGGTCAGGTTCAGGATGCGCCGCAGCTCATAATGGTCGGCATTGACCGTTGCCATTTCAACGCCGCCGTGGAACCGACGCAACAGGCCGCGTTCACACATATCATTGATATCTTTGCGGATTGTCTGGGTTGAGACGCCAAACAACTGGGCAAGTTCATCAACCTTCGCACTGCCATTGGCGCGGACCAGCTCGGCAACCTGTGCCTGACGCTCGGTGCACCAGCTTGGCGTTTGTGGGGTTTGGCTTCGGCTTTCTGGTTTCATATGAAATCCATATCGGGGTCATATGAAACTCACGTGACAGAGGAAGCTTTCCTTAAGGAGATCGCAACTCTGTCTGCTTTGGTCCTGTTACGTGGGCCAGCTACGGCCCGATCAGCCGACATTCGGACGCGGGGGGCCGCTCCCTTGGAAACGGCCCGCCCATTGGTTGCCCCCCTGTCAGAGCAGTTGGTCGGTATCTGCAAAGCTCAGCTGGATCCTTGCCAGATCTGTATCGGCCAGCCCGTGCAGCAGCACGCTGGCGCCGTCGCCATAGCTGAGCGTCAGACCGGCGCGGCTGGAGGACCAGCTTTCGGTGCCTTGCAGCGCGTCGGACAACAGCAGCATGTCCGCGCCGGTTTCAAAACCGCCGATGCTGTCCTGCCCGTCGCCCGCGGCGAAGATGAAGGTATCCGCGCCCTGATCCCCATACATACGGTCATTGCCGGACCCGCCGCGGATCATGTCGTCGCCGGTGCCGCCGCTGATCACATCCGCATCCGCCCCGCCAAACAGGTGATCATCGCCCACATGGCCATGTAGCTTGTCCTGACCGTCACCACCAAACAGCGTGTCATTGCCGTGCCGACCATCCATGTGGTCATCTCCGCCCATACCGGACAGCAGGTTGTCACCGGTATTGCCCAGCAGCCTGTTGGCACCGCTGTTTCCGGTGGCGTTCAGATCATGGGAGCCGAAGAGGAAGACATCCTCGACATGATCCGACAGCGTGACATCCGCCTTGGCATGGACAACGTCGTGGCCTTCGTTGGCGTATTCAACGATGGTGTCCAGCGTGTCGGTGATCTTGTAGGTATCATTGCCCGCCCCGCCATAAGCGACGTCTGCCCCTGCATTGCCGGACAGCAGGTCGTTGCCATCGCCGCCATACATCACGTCATCGCCAAGACCGGGACAGAGCACGTCATTGCCATCGCCGCCATAAACGGTGTCATTCCCGGTGCCGCCGTGCAGCTTGTCATTCCCGGCCTCACCGCGCAGCTCATCATGGCCGTCATTGCCGTGCAGCTTGTCATGACCTTCGCCGCCATGCACCGTGTCATCGCCAGCCCCCGCGATCAGGTTGTCATTGCCATCCCGCCCGTCCAGCAGGTTGTCCAGCTGGTTGCCCACGATCATGTTGCGCGCGGCATTGCCCACACCCGTTGTCGCGGTTGAGCCTTTCTGCAGCCAGAGGTTTTCCAACCCGTCCGCCAGAGTATAGCTGACCCGGGATTTAACCGTGTCGGTGCCGTCGCCGCCTTCTTCGGAGACCACGTCGGACAGGTGATCGACGAAGTAGATGTCGTTGCCAAGCCCGCCATACATCGTGTCGGCGCCGGTCCCGCCGTCCAGGAAATCGCGTCCTGCTTCACCATATATCAGGTCGTCGCCCGCCTGGGCACGAATGAAGTCGTTCCCGGCGCCACCATAGACATCGTCCGCACCGGCCCCGGCAAAGATCTTGTCATTGCCGCCAAAGCCCAGGATCACATCATCGGGCCCGTCGTCCCCGTCGATCCGGGTGCCGTCCTGATCGCGGTAACCGACCATATGATCGTTGCCTGCGGTGCCCTGAACCGGGGAGGTTTCGATGGTCAGCGTGGCGGTATCCGTGATGCCGCTTTCGTTCACGATACTATAGGTGATATGCGCCGTGACATCGCGGGGTTCGCGCCCCGGTGTGACCTGAACCAGCCCGTCGCCCAGGTAGGTGACAACTTCCCCGTTTGCCAGCGTCATCACCTGACCCGGCACGGCGGTTTCGCCGTCCAGGTGGGTCACCGTCAGCGTTTCGCCCCGGCTGACATCATCATTTGCCAGCAGGTCGATCACCACGGTATTCCCCTTGGCGGCCAGCTTGACGGTGTCATCTTCAGCCACTGCGACGGACAGGATCGGCGCGCGCAGCAGCACCGTGGACGTCGAGTCGATGCCCAGAAACGGGTCCACGCCGCGCGTGTCCATCGCCCCATCATTGCTGTAGACTTGCGGCGCTTCGGCCAGAAGCTCCATCAACAGCTGACCGGCATCATTGGTGATGATCCGGTAGAACCCGCCTTCATTTGGGGTGCTGCCGTCCAGGTCATGATCAGCGTTGTTTGCCCCGGCATACACATTGCCTTCGGCATCGACGATGGTGGCCCCATAGGCACTTACCGGGATCCCGGCCCGGACTTCACCGTCCACCAGCGTTCCGACGATGGATTGCGTGGTCACCACCGGCTCACCGCCAAGGCTGACCTGAGAGATATCGATGGAGACAAGCGTGCCCGCGGCACCGTTTTGGCCCCCATGCGCCACGCCGTAGAAGGTGCCGGTCTCCGACTGATAGGCCAGATCGGCCAGACCGCGTGTCTGGATCCCGATGGGGGGCAGGGTGATCACCTGCGAAACCAACTCACCATTTGGCCCGGTTTCGGACAGGTCATAGATGACCGCCTGGGACAGGTTGCCCGCAAAGATCCAGAGATTGCCCTGATCGTCCACATCCCCGATGTAGGAGCCCATCACCCCTGAGGACACCTTGTAGGTTGCGCCTCTTGCGTCCATGGCGATGACGTCATTTCGGGCAATCGCCGTGCCGACGGCATCGGTTCCGTCCGAGCGTGCGATGCCATAGATCAGGTCAAATTCGCTGGAGTATCCGATGGCGTTGACGTTGACTGCCGCTGAGGTTTCAGTTTGGGTGTAACCGTTTGTTTCAAGGTCGAATTTCACCAGCTGCCCGTTCAGAACCTGATAGATGAAGTTCTGGCCTGGGGCAAAAGCGTCCACGGTGACCGTCTGGCCCAGGAACTCCACTTCCTTTTCGTAGGAGGGGACAACGCCTGAGGTGTCCAGCGACCCGTCCGAGGTGGTGCCCAGGATGCGGAACTCCAGTTCGGTCGCCTCTCCGGTGCCGGTCAGGTTGAAGGTGTAGGTCTCGAAGACCCCGCCCGTGTGCTGGAAGGTCCCGATGCTGTCGCCGCCAAAGACCACTTCGATGGTGACACTTTCCGCCCCCGAGGACAGGTTGGCAGCCAGGTTGAATTCCAGCTCATAGGGAATGCCGATCGCAGTGGTGACAGAGGTGCGCAACACCGGCTCACCAGAGGCGCTGATCTCTCCGTCCCAGAAGTCCGAGACCGTATATTGGTCAAAGGTCAGGCGCTCGTTGGTATCTTGCAGAAGGTTGGTCATTGTCGTTCCCTTTCTGGGGAGGCGGGCGTGACGCAGGGCATATCCTGAGCGTCGGCCCGGTGATTGAGAGGCCGGTCAATCCGGCAAGGGCAGTTCGGGATCAGTAGGCGCCGCGTCCGCCAAGGACTGCGCCGAAGGTGCGGAGCAGGATCTTCAGATCGGTCTTGAGCGAGCAGCTATCGACGTAGCGAAGATCCAGGTCGATCATCTCGTCAAAGCCGATCTCAGCGCGGCCAGACACCTGCCAGAGGCCGGTGATTCCGGGCGGTACGCTCAACCGGAGCAGGGCGCGCTTGGGATAGGCGTCGACTTCTTCGACCAGGGCAGGGCGCGGGCCGACCAGCGACATGTCCCCGCGCAGGACGTTCAGAAGCTGCGGCAGCTCATCCAGCGACCAGCGGCGCAGGAACCGGCCAACCGGGGTGATGCGCGGGTCCTTGCGGATTTTCAGGCACAGGCCTTCGCGGTCACTTTGGTCTGCCAGCGCCGCCCGGCGGGCTTCGGCATCGGCATACATCGAACGGAACTTGTACATCTTGAACGGGATGCCGTTCAGCCCGACCCGCGTCTGCACAAAGAGCACCGGTCCGCGAGAGCTGAGCGCAATGGCCGCGCAGATCATCAGCAGGATGGGCCAAATGCCGCTGAGGATCAGAAAGGTGCAGACCAGATCAAGGGCGCGTTTCGAAAGCTGCGCCTGCGTGCGCGTCGGTAGTTTGGTGGTGTTGATGGAAACCATGGTCATCGTTAAGGACCCCCCAGTAATCTATTGGCAGACAATTCAGGTGCGGACGGCGCACCAGGGATCGCCGAGCAATGCGTTGCGCATCGCCACGACACTTCCGTTCCTGGGCAACCCGTCCAGCCGATCGACCTGAGCGACAACGGCGCTCTTCGGGTCGGTCGGGGTGATTTCCAGCACGCCCACATCCGCAGCGGACAGGACGAACTGGCTGGCAAGCCGGTCTTTCAGGCTTCCGGCAGAGATGACGATCACGTCGAAATCGGCGGTGACCTTGTCCAGCGCAGCCCGCACCATCGGAGCAGAGACGCCGGTGTCATCCAGATTTCTGGCCGGACCGCGGGGCAGCTCCCAGGACCCCAGCTTGCACTGCTGGGCCTTGGGCGACTTGGTCCCGCAGGTCAGGAAGCTGCGCCAGCGGTTGGCGGAAATCGACGTGGAGTCCTCGCCAATGTCGGCCTCGATGAACAGTGTCTTCATCCGCGCACGGGCATAGCTGGCCGCAAGTGCGCGGGCCAGATCGGTGCTTTCCCCGGACACTGCACGCGTCACCGCAATCACCGGAGCTTTACCGACAAGGCGGGGTTTGCGCAGCGGGTGCAGTTGCAGCTCATTGCGCAGCAGATCGGCCGCGTGGGTGTCATCGCTGGGTGCGGCAGACACTTGCAGGACCGGAACCCGATGTTCGATGGACGTCAGGCTTTCGGCGAAACGCACACGGCGTTCGGACAGGCCAAGGCCAAGCATCAGGGCCAGGGCAAAGAACCCGCCACCGCCCAGACCGGCTGCGGCCATCATCTTGCGGCTGTCGCTGACCGGATCAACCGGTTGCGAGGCCGGCGACATCACCACGGCATAGCCGGGGAGGGACCGGCCGGATTCCAGCCGGATGACCTCCAGCGCGCGGCGGGTTTCTTCCAGCAGGTCCTGTGCTTCGTCGATGTCCTGTTCCACCTGGTCCAGCTCGATCCGGCGGCGGTTGAGGTCACGCGCTTCGAACCGTGCGGTTTCAAGCTGTCCTTCGATCTTTGCATAGAGGGTGCGGATTTCATCGGCGCTGGTGTCGTCACCTTCGGCGGATGCATCGGTCAGCGCGCCGGTCTGACCCAGAACCTTGATCTGCTCGCGACGGTCGGCCAGGGCTGTCTCGATGACTTCGATTTCCTTGATCTTCGCCGCCTCCAGACGCTTAAAGCGGACGTTGCTTGTCCCTTCATAACCTTTCCGAAACCCTTCCAGATCGCTGATCAGCTTGGCGCGTTCAAAGTTCAGGTCGGCCATGGCGCGGTCCAGCAAGGTGGCGCGCATGATTTCTTCGTCCGACGTATCTGCGGTGGCGCCCCCCTGGTTGCTTTCCAGCGCTGCAAGGGTCGCCGCGACCTCGGCCTTGCGGGCGGCCAGCCCGTCGATCTGGGCGATCTTTTCGATATGGGCTTTGGTGATGGCGTTCTGGCCAAACTCGCCGCCGACCTCCAGTTGGGTTTTACGCAGTGCGCTCAGGCGCTTCACCAGCTCCTCTTCACGGGTGCGCAGTTCCGACAGGCGGACCTCGGAGCGGGCGGTTTCGGCCTCGGATTTCAGCGCCAGATAAGAGGCCACGACCGCATCCAGCTTCTGCCGGGCAAAATCGGGCATACGGCTTTTGGTTTTCAGAACGATCAGGCTGTCAGAGCGTTTGATCTGGATCGAGCCGGACAGATCCGATGCGCTGGGCGCTTCGACCTGATCGGGCAGCAGCGGACCAAGCGACGCGGCGGCGCGCGACATCACCGGATGAGAGGCCACATAAGTGGTTTCCGCCTTCACGAAACTGTCGAAGGTCTTGAGAACCGACGCGTCGCCAGTGGCATAAAGAATGTTGGATTCCTGCGGGAAGACCCGCAAAATTGCTTGCGATTCATAAAGTTGCACTCCGGACAGGAAGCCCAGCGACGCGGCAGCCGCGCCAAACAGGGCACCCAGCCCGATGGCGCGTTTCCAGCGCCCGCGCATGGCCTGGGCCAGCGCGCGCAGCGGATTGGGTTCCGGGGCCTCCGCCGCAACGGCGGCGGGGAGTTCAATCTCTTGATCTGTCGGTTGACTAACGGCGGCCAGGGTCATGGGATCACCCCAACGCACGCGAGGACAGATCGCGCTCCCAACGGGTCTTGGCGGCCTCGCCTTCAAACATCAGCGACAGGCGTACCCAGGTCATGACCATCAGAAAGAAGCTGATGGAAATGGCCTCGGACGGCATAAGAACGGCCTGTTTCAGCATGGCAAAGGCGCTGCCACGCTCGGGGCTGGGCAGGCCCATGCCCGACACCTGCCGCGCGCCGCGCAGGCTGCGCCGACGGACCTTTACCAGATCACTCAGCCGCGCAGGGGCCCGGGCCACAAAGCTGCAGGCGGGGACGAACAGCTTCTGATCATCGGCAAAGCTGCGGCGGATGAATTCGTCGTCGGCGGTAATTTCGGGCAGCGGGAACAGGCGTTCAGCGGCCTCCGCGGACAGGGCAAACAGACCCCCGAACTTGCCGCGGTTGAAATAGGGATTGGCTTTCCACCCCTTGTAAAAGGTGCGCACCGCTGGCGAGGCATGCGGCGTGGCGACGTCCATCTTGCCACAGGCGGCCTGCGCCTGGCCTTCGGCAAGCGGTGCAACAAGGGCCATCAGCGATTCCGATGTGACGTCCAGATCCGCATCCAGACAGATCGTCGGCGTGCATTTGTCAGACGCCGCATAGCCAAGGTTCAGCGCGTTGCATTTGCCGGGCTGGTCGGTCTCGATCACCTTGGCCTGTGGCAGCGCCGACCGCGCCCGCGAGGCGGTGGCATCGGTGCAGCCATTGGCGATCACGATCACTTCGAAATCGTGCATCGGCAGGCCCTTGGTCAGATACCACAGCGTCCGGCCAATCAGGGCTTCTTCGTTGTGGGCGGGGATAAGCAGGGTCGCCTTGGTCATGCCGCTCTCCCCTGATCGGGGTGCGGGATGGCCGGGGTGTCCGACGTGGTGTTCCAGACAAAATCCCGGATCACCTCCAGCAGAGGTTCGATTTCGGTGTTGCCGTCTTCCGCTTCATGGCTGGGGGCGGCAAAGCCGTTCGCCGCGAAGCGGTCCAGCGCGTCATGCAGCTCTTTCTGGTCCTGCACCACCGTCACGTTGGACAGGCGCACCATTTCCCGTGCGGTGTCCAACTGGTGATCGTTGCGATGCTCCTGAAACTGCGCCCGGCGCGGCATCAGGATCAGCGGCTTGCCCAGCTCGGCCGCGGACAGGATCGTGCCCATGCCCGCATGGGCCACGATCAGGCGCGCCTGGCGGAATGTGTTCCGAAACTCGGTCTGGCTGAGATGGGTTACCGTCTGGATGTGGTGAAAGGTTTTCCGGCTTTTTCCGGCCTGGGCCAGGATCGGGACGCCTGTGTTGCAGGCGGCCCAATCTTCCAGACCCGAAAGCAGCCGATCGAAGGGCAATTGGGTGCCGACAGTTGAAAAGATCATTGCAAAATTCCTTTGGGCAAGAGGTCAGATGACGGCGCCGCGATACTCCGCACCTGTCGACTGGGCGACGTTCGGCCATTGGGACAGCACCCGGTCGGCCACACCCAGCGACAGCCGGGCCGAGACCGACAGCTCGCGAGCGTTGGCGATGGAGTCGATGAACATGGTGCGGGCGCCCAGAGCGCGGGCCAGCTTGATGGCCAGGAAGCCCCCGGCGGCCCCGGTCGAGATCACCACGTCAGGGCGTACGGTCAGGACGACCCAGGCCAGCCGGATCAGGCAGAGGATCAGGCGGAAGGGGGTGCTCTTGTTGGCATCGGGGTAGGTGTGAACGCGGGACGATCCGGTAAAGGCCGAGGCCGAACGATCGGTCGTGGCGTAGTGAACTTCGGCCCCTTCAAACGCAGGCGCGAGGTGCTGCATCTGGACCCAGTGCCCGCCTCCGGACGAGACCGCCAGGATGACGGGGCGTGTGCGTAGATGTCTGTGCATTCTCGATTCTCCCAAGTGTTCGGTTGCGTCCTTGGAATGAATTTAGAATGCTCTAATCCCTTGTTGTTGCTTCAAGAAAGGCAGGTTTCAGGAGGAAATGCGCAAATGGCTATCCATAGGGATAGCGCGATGCGCATTCTGGTTTGCCAGCACATCCTTATAGAGGCCGACCAGTTTGTCGGCCTTCTGCCCCCACAGGCCCTCACGCATCACCTTGGCCCTGGCGCCGGTCCCCAGACGGCGACGCAGCGCGGGCTCTGTGGCCAATGTGCGGGCCGCATCGGCAATGTCTGCGGCAAAGCGCTGGGGATTCGTCACCGGGATGCGGAAGCCGCAGGTGTCGTCCACGATCCAGGACGGCCCGCCGCGGTCCGCAGTCAGGATCGGCAGGCCCTGGCGCATGGCTTCATACAGCACGCCGCCGGCCGGTTCGCGGAAAGACGGAAAACAGAAGGCATCATGCGAGGCATAGAGCTCTTCGACCTGCGCACGTGGGATCCGGCCCAGGAAGCGGACACGATCGGCCACCCCAAGGCGCTTGGCCTCGGCCCGGCAGAGCTCCAGCTCTTCGCCCGCGCCGGCGCTGGTCAGCGTGACATTGGGCAGATCCTTGAGGTGCGCCAGAGCGCGGATGGCGTCCCGCAGGCCCTTGGTGCGCACGGCGCGCCCGACATGCAGCATTTTCAGGGATCCGCGGTCCGCTTGACGTTCCACGGTGGGCGCGACATCGTCGATGCCCAGTTCCAGAACGGGTTCGAACCGCTGCAGCGGGATGTCGCCCAGGACCTCCTGCACGTAGGGGGCAACGCCCAGGATACAGGCGGCCTTGCTGTAACTGGCCCGCAGCCAGGGGTCGTGGCGAAACCGCAGCGCATCCAATTTGCGCAGGCGGGTAAAGAGCGGCGCGCTTGAAGCCTCGGACCGAAACTCAACGGGTGTATCCAGCGCCCCCCCCAGCGGCCCGATGATATAGGGGATAGCAAAGTGGCGCAGCGGCGAGGCGTAGCGCGCGGCCTGCGGCATCAGCTGATGCGCCAGGTCAAAATCTGTGCCGTGGCTCTGGGCCTCACGGATCCAGCGCCGAACATGGCCCGCAAAGACCGGCCAGGCCGGTTTCAGCATGGCGTTCAGCCGTTCATGCTTACGCGCCCAGGCCGGTTCCGGCCAGGTGACAACCTTGGCGGTGGGCAATTGCTGGGCCACTGCGGCCCGACCATCGCGCTGAAAGCACAGCACGGTCAGTTCCACCCGTTCGGACAGCGCCTCGGCCCATTTGAAGGCAACAAAGGCCTCGCCAACGTCAGTTGCGTCGATGTTCGGCGCGATCAGCAGGATCTTCACGACTTGGCTCCTTTTGCCGAAAGGGTTGGCCAGGCTTTGGGCAGGTCGGCAACCACGGACAGGAAATGCCGCGCGCGATCCCGTGCGCCCTTGCGATTTGTCAGCGACACAAGGGACCACAGGCACGCGCGCGAGATATTGTGAAACGACAGTACGGTGAAGCAGGCCAGCCCGGCAACCATACCGCCGTGTTTGCGGTGCAGCCGGGTCGTCCCCTCGGTCATCATCACGTCCCGGCGGTGGTTGAGCTGTTTCACCGCGCCGCCGCCAAAATGGGTGATGTCCGGCAAGGGCACAAAGACCACGCCCCAGCCCGCGTGGCTGAACCGGTGACACCAGTCGGTTTCCTCGCCAAAGAAAAAGAACGCTTCGTCCAGCAGGCCGACTTCATTCATCGCGCTCCGGCGCACGAACATCGCCGCGCCCGAGATCACGTCGACCCGGCGCTCGCTGGCGCGGTCCCATCCGGTCATCCGATACCGGTCCAGGCTGGGGATCTTGGTAATGCCAAGCGCCTGCAGGGTCAGAAACTTCAGCGACGGAAAAGAGCTGCACGAGGGCTGCACCGTGCCATCGGCGTTCAGCACCTTGGGTCCGATGACCCCAACCTGCGGATGACGATCCAGCCAGTCGACCGCGTCCTGCAGGACCGTGCCATGCACCAGCGTATCGGTGTTCAGCAGCATCACGTAGCGCCCGGTCGCCTTGCGCAGGGCCACGTTGTTGCCGCCCGCAAAGCCCAGGTTCTTTCCGGTTTCGGTCAGGTCCAGATCCGGGAACTCACGGCGGATCATCTCGGCCGATCCGTCGCTGGAGGCATTGTCGACCACAAGGATCTTTGCCTTCAGGCTCCCGAGGTTTTTATAGACGGTATTCAGGCAGTCGCGCAGCAATTCGCGGGTGTTCCAGTTCACGATAATGATTGAGAGATCCATGATATCTTTCCTGAATTAAGTCAGAACAAACGCGCCGGTTGCAGCGCAGCGGGGGAAAAGCGGGGTGTGGGGTGCTTCTGCACCGGGGTCCGACCGACGCGGGCGTCCAGCAGCCAGGCACCGGATCCGATCAGAAAGAAGAACAGCACAAAAAGCGCATTCCACAGATGTACGGTGGCGGCGGCCACGCTGATCCCGAACAGGGTAAAGGCCCAGGCATGACGCGCCCGGCGCCAGCAGTCCGGCAGGCCCTTGCGCTGGCCAACCGCCCAGACCAGCCCCAGCAGCATGCCCACCAGCAGGAAAAAGGCCGGCAGACCGTAACGTACCGCCGTCACCAGCCAGAAATTGTCCATGCTGTCCGACATCCACGACGGGCGCTGCCAATCGCCCAGACCGATGCCAAAGATCGGATGGCGGGCCACTTCGGCGGTGCCGTATTCAAACAACAGGATCCGGTTGTAGGCGGATTGTTTGGAGAAGGTGAAGTTGTTCACGAAGACATGGAACGGGGTCTTCGTGGAAAACAGGTCAATGGCGATATAGGCCAGCAGGATGAGCGAAAAGAGCGCCGCCCAGCGTCCTTTCAGGCGGCCCAGCACGCGCTCCCAGCTGGCAACAAAGCCTTGCATCATCAGCACCAGATACGGGCCGCCCGACGCGGACATGAAGGTGGCCAGACCGACACCGAAGACCTTGGCCATGCCCGACAGGTTCGACAGGCGGCGCTCGGCCACCACGAAATAGGCCAGCGAGAACGCAGAGGCGCAGAACACGCCGTAAAGGATCGGGTGATCAAAGGGACCAAAGGTGCGCTCGATCCCCATGCGGGGTTCGATGAAGGGCGCGCGGGGGCCGCCCACCGCACCCGAAATCGTGTCATAGAGGATGTGGATCCCGGTCAGCGCCTCGGGGATGGTGAAGCACAGGGTCACACAGACCACACCAGTGTAGGCCCGCGCCATCGCGGCGAAATCTTCATAGGTGCGGATGTAGAGGCGACCCACCAGATAGGCGCCGCAGCATTCGACAAAGTAGATGCCGCCCGATTCAATGCCCTGGCCCAGACCGCCCCATTTGATCAGGGCAAAGATGGCCCAGGTGCAATGGGCCAGGATCATCGCATCAAACAGGTTCAGCTTGCCACGGCGGCCGATCACCAGTTGCAGCAGCATCGGCAGGATCATCAGCACGAGGAAGACGCGATAGGCTGACAGCCGCAGTCCACCAAGGTTCAGCGACACAGCGGTCGGCAGCATGATCGCCAGAAAGAAGATGGCGATCGGCACAGGCACGCCGAACACACGGCGCGACTTCGGGCTGGCGACGGCGGCGGTCATGCCAGCTGCCTCAGCCGCCACATGGCGGGCTGCTCGATGATGTGCCAGCTGAACCAGGCCAGCGGAAAGGTTGCCGACAGGCTGAGCAGGGCCAGCGCGATCGGGTCGATGCCGGGCAGCAGGTGAACCGCGAATTGCGCCACCGGCCAGCCATAGATGTAGAGACCGAAGGAATAATCCGAATCCAGCCCGATGCGCGGCAGGCACAGCGCAGCGGTCAGCACGGCAAAGCAGACCGCCGCCATGGCCAGCGGGTCCGGTAGCAGGAGGGCGGCGACCAGCCAGACCGCCAGCGCCCACGGGGTCAGCGGCAGGGTATGGCGCAGGGCGTGGGCCGCCATGCCCAGTGTGAAGGCAAAGAAAAGCGGCAGAAAGCTGCTGAGCCGCGCAGGCAGATCAGGACCGGCCAGCGTGGCAAAGCCCACGACAGTTGCCACAGCCAGCACCCGTTTCGGACCGCCCGCCAGACCGGCGCGGACCAGAGCCACGCAGACGACATATGCGGCCACCTCGTGAAACAGGCTCCACAGCGGGCCGTTCAGAACATGGGGAAAGGGGTTGGCGTCAAAGGCGGCGGTCAGACGGTGTTCGATGGAAACCAGGGTAAAGGCGCGGGCGAACCAGGCCAGGGCCTCGCCCGGTTGGGCGGTGGCCCCGCTGGCATAGGCCAGCACCAGTGAGACCAGCAACGCAACGGCCAGACCGGGGAAGATCCGGCGCACTCGGGCCAGCCCGAAGGAAACCAGCGACCGCCGTTGCGCGCTGGCGGTGACCAGCAGACCGGACAGGAAGAAGAACAGCAAGACCGCCCATCCCCCCAGCGACAGGCCGGTCAACTGCTCCAGCGGTTCTGCCGTGCCGGGGCCAAGCGCCAGCGGCCAGGCGTGGCTGAAAATCACCGACATCGCCAGGATCAGCCGCAACCCGTCAAGGTTCGAAGAGCGGCCAGTGGACAGGGCGTCAGACAGGATCATGCCTTCGGCTCCGAGATGGACACCCCGGTCCAGAGCCGCTCGCGCAGGATGCGTTTCCACGTGCCCAGCACGGATTGCAGCTTTGCCTTGACCGGCAGGCTGCGCCAGGTCGCAAACAGGCGCTGACCGCGCAGCTTCGGGGTGGGCAGCCCGACGGCGCGCATGGCGACCAGACGGCCCCAGACCGCGCCGTGGGTGGCCCGCAGGTTCGGCTGGGCCTCTTCGATCACCGAGCGGGCACGGGCATCCGCCACCAGAACGCCAGCCGCGATTGCCGCGCGGACAAAGGCCCGTCCGCGGGGGCTGCGGGCCACGATCAGGGACCGGCCTGCGTCTTCGTTGCCTTCGGGCGGCGCATGCCAGGGGTCACCAACCGAGATATCGGCAAAGGCGCCGGTGTGGTCGGTGCAGATGCGGCAGCGCCAGCGGCGTTCGCTCTGCAGGATCCGGCCCCAGCCTTCGGCATAGGGGATACCGCGGCTTTCCCGCTGCTGACCATCGCCATCCTGCCATTTGGCCTGCATCAGGCCGGGCCAGCCATGACCCCGGTAGCGCAGGTCCAGCACCTTGGCCTCCTTGGGGACGCCAAGGTGGTCCAGCAGGGATTGGGTGGCCACAAGGTTCGGCGCGCCGGCGCAGAAGATGGAAATGGTCAGGGGCAGCTTGTCGGCCAGCGCGGGAACCGATTTGGCCGCGCGATGGGCCGATGCCACGTCACAGGGCTTGCCGATGAAGGCGACAGGTGCATCCCCGGCCGCGATGGGGCCCAGCATCTCACACGGGCTGGCCTGGGCATAGCGGGACCCGGCGGCGGCGAGCAGCCCGGCACGGTCTTCGCTGATCACCGCCTCGTTCAGGCGCGGGTCATCTTTGCGGGCAGTGATATGGGCGACACCTTTGGCCAGACCGCTGGACAGCGCGAATTCGGCCAGGGCGGTGACAGCACCACCCGAGGAGCCCTTGAAGCGGGTCTCGGGATCGCTGGCCCAGCCTTCCCAAGTTTCCAGAACCGGACCCCAGTCGGCGTCGATGTCGTCCTGAACGGGCAGGTCGCTCCAGTCGCTGTTCTGCCCGGCGCACAGTTTCAGCGCGGCGGCAGAGGCCTGTTGGCCCTCAAGGCTGTCCGCGACAACCGGACGGCGTCCGTGGATCGGGTCTTCGCGCATCTGGATCGCTTGCGGGAACGCCCCGGCGCAGGCACCACACCCGGTGCAGAGATTGCGCGCGACGATCTTGGAAATCGGGTCGGTGGTCATGAATAGCTCTCCTGAAAATCAAAGGGGTGCAAAGTGGTTCGGGCCAGCTGGACCGCGCGCAGCGTTGCGGCGGCTTCCCCCAGCGCGGCGGCGGCGCCGATTGCGGCCAGCGGCAGTCCCAGCGCGGCAAAACCCGCCGCAGCGATCAGCGCGGTTGCGCGCAGCAGGTTGGCGCGGGCCGGATCGCCGGTGCGGCCGACCGCGACCGCCAGCATCGAATAGGGGGTGCGCAGGATGCGGAACCCCGCGGCGATGCCGAAGCCCACCACCAACGCCAGATCCGGGCGCAGCTGGGCCCCGTAGACAAGGCCGATGCAAAACGGCGCAAACGCGGCAAATCCAAGGGTGAACAGACCCGCCATCGCAAGATGCGTGTTCAGAACCTCGTGCCAGCTGCGCGGCAGATGGTTGGCGGCGATGGCGCGGCGCAGGCGGGGCAGCACCAGCGAATTTGCCGCGCGGCCCACGATTTGTGCAGGCAGCAATGCCAGTTGCAGGGCAATCCCGTATACCGCAAGCGCCGTCCAGTCGTAGAACTGTGCCACGATGACCCGATCCGCATAGAAGGTGGCGAACATCAGCAGCGCGTTCAGGATCAGCGGCGCGCCGAAGCGCAGGATCCGCCGGGTCGCCTGAGCGGTGAAGGCCAGACGATAGGGGCGCTGGGCCACCAGATGCGACATCAGGACATGGGCGGCGGCATGAGCGGCCAGCGCGATGCAGATCGCGCGGTGGTCTGCGGTCAGCAGGGCGGCAGGCAGCAGGGTTGCCACCATCACCAGCGTCGCGCCGCCCTCGGTCAGGGCCATTTTGCGATAGCGGGCGTTGCGTTCTGCGCGGCGGAAATCCATATGGGTCAGGCCCCGCAGCAGCGGAATGAGCGCAAGGCTTGCATAAGTGGCCGCGTCCGGGCCACCGGCAAAGAGCAGGGCAAAGAGCGGCGCGAGGAGGATCAGAACCGCCGCTCCGGCCAGCCCGCGCAGCACACAGAGGCCCTGCAGCTCGGCCTGCAACCGGGAGGTGTTGCCGTCCGGAGCCTGCAGGATCAGCCGGTCCATGCCCAGGTCGCTGGCCATTTCGACCAGCCGCAGCGTCAGGGCAAGGATCATCGCCTGACCCAGCTCTTCTGCCCCCAGCATCCAGGCAAACACCACGGACCGGCCAAGGGCTGCGGCCTCGGACAGAACCGGGACCGCCCAAGGCAGTGTCCTGCTGGATGGCAAGGGCAGGCGCATCAGATCATGACCCCGGCCTGACGGGCCACGGCATCCATCTCGCGCTGGGCGCGGTCCTTCACGCCGTCCAGCCGCGCCCACAGCTCCTTGCGTAGCCATTTGCGGTTGGAAAACGAGGCGACGGCGCGGCTGGCGATTGCGCGCGGTTCGGCAGTGCGCAGGTCGATCACCTCATCGCCGATGCCACATTCCGCAAAGACGCCATAGGTCTTGTCCGTGTAGCCCAGGCCCAGGGTGGGAACGCCGGAAGAAAAGGCGCCGATGGTGGCGTGCATCCGTGCGCCGGCAAACCAGTCCAGCCGCGACAGGATCCATTTCAGCTCCATCGCGTTCATCGGGTCGCGCAGTACCAGAACCCGGTTGCGGCCCAGATGACCGATACGCTTGCGCAGCAGGCGGGCGGCGTCCAGATCGCTTTCGACATCGCCGTCGGGGCGGTTCACATGGGGGATCAACAGCAGCTTCAGCTTGGGGTCCGCCATCAGCAGCGCACGCGCCATGGCGGTGATCTGTTCGGGGTGGGGCGCCTTCAGGCCAAAGCTCCGTTGCGCCGTCTCGGGATCGTTGCACAGCAGGCCCGACACGTTCAGCCCTGCCAGCGGGAAAGCGCGGGCCGGGTCCAGCCATTGCGCCACGCTGGCCGACAGGACATCGGGACGGCGCGCGGGCAGGGCCACGGCTACATCCACGCCCAGACGGTGACGCTCTGGGTCAAAGGCGTCGCCCAGGGCGTGCTGGAGATATTCAAAGCTCTGCGCATCGCGGACCCACACGGCGCTGGCCTCGCGCAGGATGCGTTTGGCTTCGGTCTCGGCTTCGGGATCTTTGAAAGGTCCCAGCTTCTGCGGCAGCAGGATCAGGGGCACATTGGCATCCAGCGCCATACGCTTGGTCAGGCGCATCGCCTGAAAACGTTTGGCACCGTAGATGTCGGTGAAGCTGTCCCCGCCCGAGATATCCAGAACGGCCTGGGACCGGGCGATGGCGCGGGCCGAGGCGCTGGGGCCTCCGCCTGCACGCACCAGCGCATGCGCCGTGCGCAGGCTGTCACCGCGCCAGAACCGGCGGTGGTGGGTCAGGCCAACAAGGTTGACCCTCGTGTACCCCCAATCCGCCTGTCTGCGGCCACGGCCGTGGTCTGCGACGGTCAGTTGAGGCGCACCGCGTTTGGCCAGCCCGGCAATGACCGAGTGGCACAGTGCGCTTACGCCTTGGTTTCCTGTATCTGGGGCAGCATTTAACAGTGTAATCATGGTCGTCCTCGAAAGCTTTCCAAGGATAATGACCCGAATCCCCCTGCCGCTGGGGGGAGCAACCGGAGGGTGCGCGCACCCAAACGCAGTTCATGACCTGTACAAAGGGATATAAACTGCGCCTTTGATCGCGGTTTTGTGCTGCGCAGGGGCCGTTGTGGCGCTCAATGCAGGGAAATCGCCAGAATCCGGGTCACAGGCGTTTCATTGGACAAGCGCAGAGGCGGATGCCAGACTGCCGGGATGAAACGTCTTTTCCAAACCGGCTGTCTGGCCGCGGTTGCGCTGTCGCTGGGGGTGAACGCATCCTTGGCCCAGATCGGGGACTGCGCGACGGACGCCATGCTGGTCTTCGATGGCTCCGCCTCGATGGATGAAATCAGCTTTGAAACCGGACCCAACACCCGCATCGTCGAGGCGCGTCAGGCGATCCGCCGGGCCATGCCGGGGATCGCGCCCTACCGGCGTGTCGGTCTGATGATCTATGGGCCGGGACCCAATGGGGCGTGTCAGAACCTGGATCTGCGGTTTGGCCCCATAGCGGATGCGGCCGAACCGGTCACAGACGCGGTGGACGGGTTGCGGCCGGACGGGCTGACCCCGCTGACCGAAGCGGTGCGACAGGCGGCGCTGGCGCTGGACTATCGCAACAGCCCGGGCGTGGTGGTGCTGGTCACCGATGGCAATGAAACCTGTGGCGGGCGTCCCTGTGATCTGGCGCAGGCGCTGAATGCCACCGCCCGCGACCTGACCGTGCATGTGATCGGGTTCCGCGCCGTGGTTGACTTCTTTGCCTGGAACAACCCTGAACAGGATCCGCAGGCGTCCACGACCGTGGCGCGCTGCCTGTCGGATGAAACCGGGGGGCTTTTCGTGACCACCGAAACGGTGGACGAACTGGTCGTGGCGCTGCAACGCACATTGGGCTGCCCGGTGATCGGCTGAGCCTTGGCCTGCCCCGAAGGGCAGGCGCTGGCGCGGCACAGCCGGGTCAGGCCGCGCGGGGCAGCTGTGCCCCTTCGGAGCGATCCAACAGGGTTTCGACATCCAGGAGCCGCACCACGTTCCGTTTGGGCAGGGCGATCAGCCCGGCCTTTTCCAGCCTGCGGATCTGACGCGACACCGTCTCGACCGTCATGCCGGAAAGCTCTCCCAGCTCGCCGCGGCTTATGGGCAGGATCACGTCATTCGGAGACCCCTGTCGGGCGTGAAACCAGGTCAGGATCGAGGCGATCCGCTCGGCTGCGGTCTTGCGGCCCAGCAGGGTCTGCCAGCGATGCACCTCGGCGATCTGGTCCTGCACGACCTGTAGCAGGTTGATCTGCAGGCGCGGAACCTCTGTCACCAGCGTTGTGAACACCTCGCGGCTGCAGGTCAGGATCCGGGCCGTGCCCACGGCGCGCAAAAAGCTGCCTTTGTGCCGGGGTCCCGGCGGTGGCAGCGTTTCCCCGGCGAATGTCAGGGCAAAGAGCCGGGTGCCACCGTGCGGGGCAGCCACGTCTTCGCGCAGTGTGCCCTCCTTGACCAGTGCGACGTGCGGCAACCCGTGCCGGTCCCGTGGCAGGGCTTCGCCGTCGGCCAGAAGGCATTCATCGAACCGTTTGCGTGTCCGGCGCATCTCTGTGAGCGTCAATCCCTGGAAGAGTTCTGGACGGATCTTGCTCCGGCGCAGGGGAGGCCCTGCCCAGTTGTAGTTCATCGCGTTCATTGCGAACGTCCCTGTGCTGATTTGATGGACGGAGGCTGTGCCTCCGGCGAACTCGTCAGACCGGGCGTGGGGGCGCGCGTGCGGGATGTCCGAATGTACTGGTCTGAGCCTGAAGAACGGGGGGGTGCGGGGTCCAGTCCGCAGGCTCGTATGACAGTTCGGCCAGGATCACCGTGATCGCGGGATCGGGCAGGGAAATTGCGGGGTGCAGCCGGCAGGCCTGACAATCCGGCGGCATGCCAGTTTCATCCAGGTTGCCGCAGATCGAAGAGAGGTCCAGCCCGAAAATCGCCGCGTATTCGAGCGCGGCCTGATGGGTGGGCGAGGCCAGCCGATGTGCGAGGCCTGTCGTTGCAAATGCAACGATCAGCATCACTACCAATGCACGCACAGGTAATATGAGGGGCAATTTCTTCATCGCAGGGTTTGGCTATCACAGCCCGCAGAAACCGCAATCGGCCTTTGGGTCGCAGGGGCGGTTAATGGAAATCCCGGCTTGGGAAAAGCCGCTTGGCCTGTTCCCGCGGGTGGCGGGCGCGGGGGGCGCTGCGCGGCGGGCGCGGGGTGTCATCGGCCTGAGGCTGGGTCACGCCGATGGCGTCATCCAGCGGATGTCCCAGCTCGCTCAGGCAATGGGACATGTCCTCGACGGTCTGGGCGATCAGATGCACGACAATGCCTTCGCGCTGCAGATAGCCGGTGACCCGCAACAGCCGCCCGCCCATCACGATGCGGCGGTATGTGTCATAGATCTTGGGCCAGACCACCACGTTCGACACCCCGGTTTCATCCTCCAGCGTCAGGAAGATCACGCCCGAGGCGGTGCCGGGCCGCTGGCGGGTGATGACCAGACCGCAGACCGCGTAGCGCCCCAGCGGAACCTTGTGCAGCTGATCATGCGGGGTCAGGCCGGGTAGGGCCGGGCGCAGCAGCTCCATCGGGTGGGCGCGCAGGGTCAGGCGGGTCGAGACGTAATCTTCGACCACTTCCTCGCCCAGATGCATGGGCGGCAGATCGACCGCCGGTTCCGAGATGCTTTCACCGTCAATCGGGTCATTGAACAGGGGCAGGGCATCGGGGCTGCGGATGGCGCGGACCTGCCACAGGGCATCGCGCCGGGTCAGCCCCATGTCGGCGAACCCGTCGGCCTCGGCCAGCCGTTCCAGCACGGCGGGGGACAGCCCGGCCCGCAGCCACAGCCCCTGAGGATCGCGGTAGCCATTGCCGCGGGCGGCAACGATCCATTCCGCGTCCTCCTGACGGAACCCCTTGATCTGGCGAAAGCCCAGCCGCAGCGCCAGCGCGCCATCTGCGCGGCGCTCCAGCGTGTTGTCCCAGGTGCTGGCATTGACGCAGATGGGGCGCACCTCGACCTGATGTTCGCGGGCATCGCGCACGATCTGGGCCGGGGCGTAGAAGCCCATCGGCTGGGAATTCAGCAGGGCGCAGGCAAAGACGGCCGGGTGATGGCATTTCAGCCAGGCCGAGACATAGGCCAGCATGGCAAAGGCCGCTGCATGGCTTTCGGGAAACCCGTATTCGCCAAACCCCTCGATCTGGGAAAAGCAGCGTTCGGCAAAGGCCTCCTCATACCCCCGCGCCAACATGCCCGAGATGAACCGGTCGCGGAAGGTGCCGATGGTGCCCATCTTGCGGAAGGTGGCCAGGGAACGGCGCAGCCGGTCGGCCTCTTCGGGGGTGAAACCGGCCCCCACAACCGCAATCTGCATGGCCTGTTCCTGAAACAGCGGCACGCCCATGGTCTTGCCCAGTACCTCTTTCAGGGCTTCCGACGGGAACTC
The DNA here is from genome assembly GCA_022763485.1 of Paracoccaceae bacterium. Classification (GTDB taxonomy): domain Bacteria; phylum Pseudomonadota; class Alphaproteobacteria; order Rhodobacterales; family Rhodobacteraceae; genus Aliisedimentitalea. The sequence continues at coordinate 29,629 of JALEGX010000059.1, forward strand.
CACCGCTTCGCGGCCTTGGCGGCGGTTGATATAGGGATGCACCATCCCGCCCTGGATCGGGCCGGGCCGCACGATCGCCACTTCGATCACCAGATCATAGAAGGTTGCGGGTTTCATCCGGGGCAGAAAGTTCATCTGCGCCCGGCTTTCGACCTGGAACACGCCAATCGCATCGGCGCGTTGCAGCATGTCATAGGTCTGCTTGTCCTCCTGCGGGACGGTGGCGATGCTCAGGCTCTGCTTTTCGTGCTGCTGCATCAGATCAAAGGACTTGCGGATGCAGGTCAGCATGCCAAGCGACAGGATATCGACCTTCAGAATGCCCAGCGTATCGATGTCATCCTTGTCCCATTCGATGATGGTGCGATCTTCCATCGCGGCGTTCTCGATCGGGCACAGCTCATCCAGCCGCCCCTTGGTGATGACGAACCCGCCGACATGCTGGCTCAGATGGCGGGGGAAGCCGATGATCTCACCGATCAGGCGGATGGTCTGGGCCAGCCGCCGGTCGCCCATGTCCAGACCCAGTTCGCGGATCCGGTCGGGATCTGCGCCCCGGTTCGACTGGCCCCAGATCTGACCGGACAGGCCCGCGGTCACGTCCTGGGACAGGCCCATCACCTTGCCCACCTCGCGGATCGCGGCGCGAGAGCGGAAGTGGATCACGGTGGCACAGAGGCCCGCGCGCTCGCGTCCGTATTGTTCATAGATCCACTGGATCACCTCTTCGCGCCGCTCATGTTCGAAATCCACGTCGATGTCGGGCGGTTCGCCCCGGTATTTGGACACGAAGCGTTCAAACACCATGGTGATCTGGTCGGGCCCCACATCGGTGATGCCCAGCAGGTAGCACAGGATCGAATTGGCGGCAGATCCGCGCCCCTGGCACAGGATCCCGCGTGAGCGCGCTTGCTGCACGATGTCATGCACGGTCAGGAAATAGGCCGGGAAGCCCAGTTCGGACACCAGGCGCAGCTCCTTTTCCATCAGCGCCAAGGCCTTGTCCGGAACCCCTTGCGGGTAGCGGCGCGTCAGCCCCTCGCGCGCCAGCCGTTCCAGCCGGTCCTGCGGGGCTTCCCCCTGCGAGACCTCATCGGGGTATTCATAGCTCAGCTCGCTCAGGCAGAACGAACAGCGCGCGGCGATTTCACGGGTGCGGCGCAGGGCGGCCGGATGGGCATGAAACACCCGCGCCATGTCGGCGGCCCCCTTCAGGCGCCGCTCGGCATTGGGCAGGGCGCGGGTGCCGATCTGGTCGATGGTGATGTGGTGGCGCATGCAGGTGAGTACATCCGCCAGCTGTCGGCGGTTGGCGCGATGCATCAGCACATCCCCCACCGCCACCATCGGGGCCGAACAGCGCAGCGCGAGCCGGGCGCAGGCGTCCAGATAGGCCTGGTCGCTGCCGTCATAACGCGGGGCGGCGCCCAGGAACACATGGCCGGGAAAGCGGCGCTGCATCTTCTGGATCGGCGCGGCGGCGGCGGGCAACGGGCCTTGGGGCAGGGCAATCAGGATCATGCCGCCGCATCCCTCCAGCAGATCCGCAAGGTCCAGATGGCACTGGGCCTTTTCGGCGCGCCGCTTGCCCAGCGTCAGCAGCCGGGTCAGCCGCTGATAGGCGGCCCGGTCGCGGGGCAGGGCGATCCAGTCCACGGGGCTGTCGCGCAGCACCAGCCGGCAGCCGACAATCAGCCGGGGCAGATGCGGCGTGGCCGGGCGGGCGATGTCACGGGGGCTGCCGACCTCCTGCCGCGAGCTGCTGTCAGTGCGATGTTCGGAGCGGATCGGCACCGTCTCATCGGCTTCGCGCTGCAGCTCCTTGAGCGCGGAATAGGCCCGCACCACCCCGGCCAGCGTATTGCGGTCGGTGATGGCGATGGCGTCCAGGCCCAGCTCGGCAGCCCGGGTGACCAGTTCCTCGGGGTGGGAGGCCCCGGTGAGGAAGGTGAAGTTCGATGTGGTGGCCAGTTCCGCATAGCTTTCGGCGGCGCTGGGCAGGTGGAGGTCAGGCTGCGTCATGCGAATTCCCCCTGCACGAACCAGCCGGGGCTCTGGGGCGTGTGATACAGCCACAGCCGCCGTCCCTGCCGGGTTTCGATGTGCCAGTAATCCCGCAGGCCGGAACGCCAGTTGTCATCCTCCAGCCACCATTCGGGGGCGATGCGTTCGGGACCGATGGCGCGGGCCGTGGTCAGCGACATCCGCCGCCAGCGGAAATGCCGGGGGGGGCGGGGGCCATACCCGGCGATCGGTTCGGGCGGAAACAGGCAGAGCGGCCGCGGGCGCGGGCTGCTCCAGCCGCTGCCGGGTTCGGACCAGGCGGCGGGCGAGACGACGAAGCTGCGCTCGGGGATGTGGCTGTCGGCGGGCAGAAAGCGCTGGATGTTTTCCAGCCCGATCCGGGTGCCGATCCGGGAAATCAGGTCCTCGACCTGGCTTTTGGCGGTGACCGACACGTGATTGAGCTGCCGGGCGGGCAGAGGATCAACCCGGACGGCCTCCAGCCGCAGCTGGTCAATGCCGAAGCCCGCATCCACCTGACCGACTCCGCGTTCGAACAGGGGCAGGATGCGGTGCGGGTCCCGCAGCGGGCGGGCCAGGCGCAGCTCCACCTGCTGGCTGTCGCGGTCGACCCGGCGCAGGTCCAGCCGCAGGGTCCGGGCACCGACATCCTGGGCCAGCAGCTTGGCGCAGAGCTGGTCCAGCAGGCGCGCGGTGCCGGCCATGACGTCTTCGAACAGGCCGATGGGCTCAGGCAGGGTCAGGCGCACCCCGTAGTGTGGCGGATCGGCCAGCGGCGAGACCTCTTCCGGCTGATCGCCAAGGGCCTGATCCAGCCGCAACAGCAGGCCCGGACCGAACCGCCGGGTCAGGGGCGCGCGCGCGGCCTTGGCCAGATCCCCGATGGTGCGCAGCCCCAGCCGTTGCAGCGCGATGCCGGTCTTGTCCTCCAGCCGCAGGGCGGCGACGGGCAGCTGAGCCAGGGCGGGCAGCGGATTGCCGGGCGGGGCAACGCCTTCGCCGAAGCGGGCCAGCGCCCAGGCCGCGCCGCGGGTGTCGGCCGCCCCGATCCGGGCCGCCAGCCCCGCCCGCATCAGCCGCTGCCGCATATGGGCCAGCATCGCCTCTTCGCCGCCGAACAGATGCGCCGACCCGGTGATGTCCAGCACCAGGCCATCCTTCTGTTCCAGCCCCACCCAGGGGCAATAGCGCGTGGCCCAGCGGCGCAGAACCAGCAGAAAGGCCTGATCCGCCATGGGATCGGCCTGCGCGCTTTGCAGATCCGGACAGAAGGCACGGGCATCGGCGAAGGGCATGTCGCGATGCAGCCCCTGCTGCTCGGCCGCGTGGTTCAGGCAATACAGGCGGTTGGCGTTGTTCTGCTTCAGGGTCAGGGCAAAGGGCCCGTCAAGCGGGCGCAGGCGTAGAACCCGGTCGCTTGCCAGCCGGGGGAACCACACGGATACGATGCGCCGATTGATCCCATCGAACATGCCAGACACCCAATGTTCCCGATTTGTTCTTAATAAGATCCCAGCGCATCAGAGTCGAGTCCGATGAATCGAAAACCGGTGTGCACCGCCAGCGGGTTTCGGCCGCATTGCTGCCCATCCCGTCGGGGATCAGGCACAGGCCGGTCGCGCGGCCATCCTTCGCTGCCAGCTGCAGCCGGCGTCCCGTGGTCAGGGTCAGGGGCTGCGTCAGTTCCAGAACCACCAGCGGCACCGCGCCATCGCGCAGCGCCTCTTCGGCCACGGCCAGAACATCGGTCTGATTTGCGGCCTGTACCATCAGCAGGCGGGACGGATCACAATACTGGGCCAGGCTGACAGGGTTCAGGGTCTCCGTGCGCCAGTTTTCCCGCACCCACATCAGGGGGCCGGTTGTCTGTGCGGCGGACAGGGCGGCAAACCCGTAGGCGCCGGGGCCACAGGCTTCGTGGACACGCGTCGGGCGCAGGGGGAATGAGTCGGAGAAGGCGGCAGTCATGCCGATAAGGTACACCAAAGCCGCCGGGTTTCAATTCGGCGGCTTTGGCTCCGTGCCCCTGCCCACAGGGGGGCGGGCAGGGGCGATCTTTGGTCGAAACCTTACTTGGCCAGATCGAAGCGGTCGGCGTCCATCACCTTGGCCCAGGCGGCGACGAATTCAGACACGAAGCGACCTTCGGCATCCGAGCTGCCATAGACTTCGGCCAGCGCCCGCAGCTGCGAGTTGGAGCCGAAGACCAGATCCGCGCGGGTGCCGGTCCATACCACCTCACCCGAGGCGCGGTCGTGACCGTTGTAGATCCCGTCGTCGCCGGCCGGTTTCCATTCGGTGGCCATATCCAGCAGGTTGACGAAGAAGTCGGTGCTCAGCACACCCGGCCGCTTGGTCAGAACGCCGTGGCTGGATCCCCCGGCATTTGCGCCAAGAACACGCAGGCCGCCGACCAGAACGGTCATCTCGGGGGCGGTCAGGCCCAGAAGCTGTGCCTTGTCGACCAGCATCTCCTCGGCCGAGACGCCCAGACCCGCTTTCTGGTAGTTGCGGAACCCGTCGGCCAGCGGCTCCAGTACCGCGAAGGATTCAACATCCGTCTGCTCCTGCGAGGCATCGGTGCGGCCCGGGGTGAAGGGCACCTCCACGTCGTGACCGGCTGCCTTGGCGGCCTGCTCAACCGCAGCGCCACCGGCCAGGACGATCATGTCCGCCACCGAGATCTTCTTGCCGCCCGACTGGGCCGCGTTGAAGCTGTCGCAGATGCCTTCCAGGGTGGACAGAACGCCCGCCAGCGTGTCGGGCTGGTTGACCTCCCAATCCTTCTGCGGGGCCAGGCGGATATGGGCGCCATTGGCCCCGCCGCGCATGTCCGACCCACGGTAGGTCGAGGCCGAGGCCCAGGCGGTAGAGACCAGATCGGCCACCGACAGACCCGAGGCCAGAACCTGCGCCTTCAGCGCGGCCACATCGCCTGCGTCCACCAGATCGTGATCGACGGCCGGAACATTGTCCTGCCAGATCAGCTCTTCGGCCGGGGCTTCCGGGCCGCGGTAGCGGGAGCGCGGGCCCATGTCGCGGTGGGTCAGCTTGAACCAGGCGCGGGCAAAGGCGTCGGCAAACTGGTCGGGGTTCTCATGGAACCGGCGCGAGATCGGCTCGAAACCCGGATCCATGCGCAGCGACATGTCGGCGGTGGTCATCATCGGCGCATGGCGTTTGTCGGGGTCATGGGCGTCAACGACCATGTGTTCGGGGGCAACATCCTTGGCCACCCATTGCTGGGCACCCGCCGGACTTTTGGTCAGTTCCCACTCATAGCCGAACAGAACGTCGAAATAGCCGTTGTCCCACTGGGTCGGGTTCGGTTTCCAGGCGCCTTCGATTCCCGAGGTGGTGGTGTCACCGGCCTTGCCCGAGCCATGCGCGTTGATCCAGCCCAGCCCCATATGTTCGATGGCTGCGCCTTCGGGTTCTGCACCAACCAGCGCAGGATCGCCCGCGCCATGGGCCTTGCCGAAGGTGTGGCCACCCGCGACCAGCGCGACGGTTTCTTCGTCATTCATGCCCATGCGACTGAAGGTGTCACGTACATCGTGGCCAGAGGCAACCGGGTCGGGATTGCCGTTGGGGCCTTCCGGGTTCACATAGATCAGACCCATCTGAACGGCGGCCAGCGGGTTGTCCAGCTCGCGTTCCCCCTTGTAGCGGTTGTCGCCCAGCCACTCGGTTTCAGACCCCCAATAGGTGTCCTCTTCCGGTTCCCAGATGTCGGGACGGCCACCGGCAAAGCCGAAGGTTTTGCCGCCCATGGATTCGATGGCGCAATTGCCGGCCAGGATCATCAGGTCCGCCCAGGAGATCTTGTTGCCGTATTTCTGCTTGATCGGCCACAGCAGGCGGCGGGCTTTGTCCAGGTTGCCGTTATCCGGCCAGCTGTTGAGCGGTGCGAATCGCTGGTTGCCGGTATTGCCGCCCCCGCGACCGTCGCTGGTCCGGTAGGTGCCCGCGGCGTGCCAGGCCATCCGGATGAACAGACCGCCATAATGGCCGTAGTCCGCAGGCCACCAGTCCTGACTGTCGGTCATCAGCGCATAGAGATCCTGTTTCAGGGCCTCATAGTCCAGCGAGTCGAAGGCCGCGCCATAGTCGAAATCACCGCCCATCGGATCGGACAGGGCGGAATGCTGGTGCAGAATCTTCAGGTTCAGCTGATTGGGCCACCAGTCACTGTTCGACCGGCTACCAAAGGTGCTTGGGGCATGGAAAACCGGGCATTTGCCGGTGTTTTCGACGTCGTTTCCGTCCATTGTCTTCTCCGCTTCTGGCAGTTTGCTTGAGTGCAAAATGTTCTGGATCTCAAAGGGGGGATGCCGGGTAGGCATCGAGGCTCTAATGGGTCTCCCGTTCGTTCTTGTTTCGAATCTCAGCCTAACAACAAAAAACGATTGGAAAAAATTGCACTTTTTAATCGGTATGATAGGAAATAGTTATGAAAAACCTGACCCTCCGACAGCTTCGGTATTTCGAGGCCGTAGCGAAACACACTCACTTCGGGCGCGCGGCTGAGGCGTGTGCCGTGTCGCAGCCCGCCTTGTCCGTGCAGATCAAGGAGCTGGAAGAGACCTTGGGGCAGGCGCTGTTCGAACGGACGGCCCGCAAGGTGCGACTGACGGGATTTGGCGAAGAGTTTGCCAAGCGGGTCCGGGAAATTCTGCGTGCGGTCGAAGAGCTTGGCGAATTGGCCCGCACGTCGCGCGATGCTTTGGCCGGGCGGTTGCGCATGGGCATCATCCCGACCATGGCGCCCTATCTGCTGCCTTCGGTGATCCAGCGGCTGACCCGCGCGTTTCCCGGACTGGACCTGCATGTGCGAGAAACGCTGACGACGGGACTGCTGCATGAGCTGAAGGACGGGCGGCTGGATGCCGCGATCCTGGCGTTGCCCATTTCGGACCCGGCGCTGACCGAAGTTGACCTGTTTACCGAGGATTTCGTGCTGGTGCGTGCGGGGGCGGATTGGGACAAACCCGTGCCCAGCAGCGAAAGCCTGCGCGAAATGCGGCTGCTGCTTCTGGAAGAGGGGCATTGCTTCCGCGATCAGGCACTGTCCTTTTGCAGCATCCAAACCGCGATCCCGCGCGAAGGGTTGGACGGCAGTTCACTATCCACATTGGTGCAGATGGTAGGCGCGGGCATAGGTGTGACGCTGATCCCCGAAATGGCCGTGCCGGTGGAAACCAAATCTGCGGATGTCTCGGTTGCCCGGTTCGACCATCCGCGCCCCTTCCGACGGGTGGGCATGGTCTGGCGTCGCAGCAGCCCCCTTGCGCCCCAATTGCGCAAGGTTGCTGAAATCGTACAGCAGGCCGGGCAGACGTGAGGCCCCGATCTTGTGAGCGAGGGCCAATCTTGGCCAGCAGAGCAGCGGGGACATCCGCGTTGAGCGGATTGCCCAAATTACCTCTACTTCAGCCCATCAATTCGTGAGCGTCCGGGCGATCAGCTCTTTCATGATCTCGTTCGAGCCGCCGTAGATCTTCTGTACGCGGGCGTCGGCATACATCTGTGCAATCGGGTATTCCAGCATGTAGCCATAGCCCCCGTGCAATTGCAGACATTCATCCACCACGTCGCATTGCATCTGGGTCACCCACCATTTCGCCATGGACGCGGTGGCCGCGTCCAGTTCGCCGCGCAGATGTTTCTGGATACAGTCGTCCAAGAACACGCGTGCGACATGCGCGATGGTCTTGACTTCTGCCAGCTTGAACCGGGTGTTCTGCAACTCGATCAGGGCCTTGCCAAAGGCCTTGCGCTCAGAAGTGTAGGCGACGGTTTCTTCCAGTGCCTTTTCGATCACCGCGGCCCCGCCAAGCGCCACCACCAGACGCTCCTGCGGCAGCGCTTTCATCAACTGGTAGAACCCCTGACCCTCGACCCCGCCCAGCAGGTTTTCCGGCGGCACGCGGACATTGTCGAAGAACAGCTCTGAGGTGTCCTGGCTCTTCATGCCGATCTTTTCCAGGTTGCGACCCCGGCTGAACCCCTCGGCCTCGGCAGTTTCGATCATCAACAGTGAGACCCCCTTGGCCCCGGCGGATGCGTCGGTCTTGGTGACCAGAATGATCAGATCGGCCTGCTGCCCGTTGGTGATGAAGGTCTTGGAGCCGTTGACCAGATAGTCATTGCCGTCCCGCTTGGCCGTGGTCTTGATGTTCTGCAAATCCGATCCGGTGCCGGGCTCCGTCATCGCAATGGCACAGACCATTTCACCCGAGGCCATCTTGGGCAGCCAGCGTTTCTTCTGTTCTTCGGTGCCATAGTCCAGCACGTAGCCCGCGCAGATCTGGCTGTGGACCGAGTTGCCGAAGCCGGAAAAACCTGCGGCGCGGAATTGTTCGGTCACGATCACCGCTTCATGCCGGAAATCGCCGCCCATGCCGCCGTATTCTTCCGGGACAGAGGCACACAGGATGCCGAATTCGCCAGCCTTGTTCCAGAACGCCCGGTCGATGTGACCCTGTTTCTGCCAGCGCTCTTCATGCGGGACCATCTCGGCGGCATAGAACTCGCGCAAACTGTCCTGAAGCAGGATCAGTTCCTCATCCATCCAGGGGGCGTTGTGGGACATGGCTCATTCCTTGTGCAGGGTCTGTTGAAGTTCGGCCAGAATATCTGCGTTGTGCTGACCGCGGGTCGGGCTTTCGGGCGGGGTCCAGGCGGGTTGATCGGCAAACCTCGGGGCAGGGGCCGCGTGCAGGACGCCCTCGTGCTCGACCCAGGTGCCCCGCGCGTTCATGTCGTGGGCCATTGCTTCTTCGGGGCTGAGCACCGGCGCGACGCAGGCATCAGTGCCCGCAAAAAGCGTGGCCCAGTGGTCCCGGGGCTGGCTGGCAAAGCGTTCGGCCAGGCGTTCGGTCAGCAGCGGCCAGAGTGTCTTGTCGAACTGCTTCTGGAAATCGGCGTCCGTCGACAGTTCCATCAGCTCCAGGAACTGGGCATAGAACTTCGGCTCCAGGCATTGCACCGTGACGAAGCCGCCATCGGCGGTCCGGTAGGTGCGGCTCCAATGTGGCCCGTCCAGCAGGCTCTGCCCCCGGGTGGGATTGAGGTTGCCGGACTGGCGGATCGACAGGAGCAGGTTCATCATATGCGCCGATCCGTCATAGATCGCCGCATCGACGATCGTGCCCTGCCCAGTGGTGCGGGCATTCAGGATCCCCGCCAGCAGACCCACCGCCAGATACATGGAGCCGCCCCCGATGTCGCCAACCAGGGTCGCGGGTGTTTGCGGCACGTCCCCCGGGGCCGAGGCGTACCAGAGCGCGCCGGAGAGCGAGATATAGTTCAGATCGTGACCGGCGGTATGCGAAAGGGGGCTCTCCTGTCCCCAACCGGTCATGCGGCCGAAAACAAGCGCGGGGTTGATCTGCTGGCAGACCTCGGGGCCAATGCCCAGCTTTTCCATCACGCCGGGGCGGAAGCCCTCGATCAGCCCGTCCGCAGTGGCGACAAGCGCCTTGAATGTTTCGATATCGCCCGGGTTCTTCAGATCCAGCGCGATGGACCGTTTGCCCCGGTCCAGCAGGGATTTTTCTGGCATGCCGGGCGTCACCGCGCCGCCTTTGCGGTGCACGGTAATCACATCCGCGCCTAGGTCAGCCAGCAACATGGCCGCGAAAGGGCCGGGGCCCAGGCCTTCGACCTCGATAATTCGGATCCCGTTCAGCATCTTGTCTCCTGTGTCTTTTCACACAGTGTACCCCGGTCCGGATACCCTGTAAGCGGTGCAGCTTGGCGCAGCCGTTTTCTTGCAAAGAAAACGGGACGGAATTTTTGAAAAATTCCGTCACCCGCGTTGCCCGGCCGTTCTGTCAGATGGTCAGGCCACCGCCCACGATCAGGGTCTGGCCCGAGACATAATTGCTCTCCGGAATGCAGAAGAGATAGACGCCGCCTGCGGCC
>JALEGX010000060.1 GCA_022763485.1 Paracoccaceae bacterium
ACAGGGGGTGCGCAGAGTTGTGCAGTTTCAAAACAGCCGCAAAGACGTCAGATCATCTGCATCCCAATAACAGGAGCTCGAAGATGACGGCATATGTGGTTGTTCAACTGGAACCCAAGGATGAGGCCAAACTGCAAGCTTATTACAAGCTGGGTGGCGCGGCGGTGAAGAAACACGGCGGAACGGCGGTCGCCGGGGGTCCCGGTAAAACCGTGCTGGAAGACAATGGGGGCGGCATTCCCGCCCATGTTCTGCTGATGTTTCCGGATGCTGAGGCCGCGCAGAGCTGGATCAATGATCCAGCGCTGGCCGAGGTGCACGCGATGCGCCGATCCGGGGCGCATACCACCATCACTTTGCTGCCTACAATGTAGGACAGCGCGGGGGGCTTTTGCCCCCCGACACGATCACATGTGGATGACGCGGTCGTAGGCGTCCAGCACGCTTTCGTGCATCATTTCCGACAGGGTCGGATGCGGGAAGACGGTGTTCATCAGGTCTTCCTCGGTGGTTTCCAGCTGACGGCCCACCACGTAGCCCTGGATCATCTCGGTCACTTCCGCGCCGATCATATGCGCGCCCAGCAACTCGCCGGTCTTGGCGTCGAAGATGGTCTTGATCATGCCCTCGGGTTCCCCCAGGGCGATGGCCTTGCCGTTGCCGATGAAGGGGAAGCGGCCCACCTTGATGTCAAAGCCCAGTTCCTTGGCCTTGGCTTCGGTGTAGCCGACGCTTGCGACCTGCGGGTGGCAGTAGGTGCAGCCGGCGATGCTTTCGGGCTTCACCGGATGGGCGTGCTTGCCAGCGATCAGATCGGCAACCATGACGCCTTCGTGCGACGCCTTATGCGCCAGCCAAGGGGCACCTGCGATATCGCCGATGGCATAGAGCCCCTCAACGCCGGTGCGGCAGAATTCATCGGTCACAACATGGGTGCGGTCGATCTTGACGCCAAGCGCCTCCAGGCCCAGCCCTTCGACGTTGCCGACGATGCCCACGGCAGAGATCACGGTGTCAAAGTCATGCTTTTCGACCTTGCCGCCCGCTTCGATGTGGGCGGTGACTTTGCCCTTGCCGCGATCCAACTGCTTGACCATGGATTTTTCCATGATCTTCATGCCCTGCTTGGTGAAGGCTTTCTTGGCGAAGGCGCTGATTTCTGCGTCTTCCACCGGCAGCACGCGGTCCATCACCTCAACGACGGTCGTGTCTGCGCCCAACGTGTTGTAGAAGCTGGCAAATTCGATGCCGATGGCGCCCGAGCCGATGACCAGCAGCTTCTTCGGCATCCGCGGCGGCTGCAGCGCGTGCTTGTAGGTCCAGACCAGATCGCCGTCTGCCTCCAGCCCCGGCAATTCGCGCGCCCGCGCGCCGGTGGCCAGAATGATGTTCTTGGCGGTCAGCTCTTCGGTGCCCTTGTCGGTCTTGACGCTGACCTTGCCCTTGGCCGGGATTGTCGCCTCGCCCATGACAACGGTGACCTTGTTCTTCTTCAGCAGGTGACCGATGCCGCCGGACAGCTGTGCCGCGACACCGCGGGAGCGTTTGACCACCGCGTCCAGGTCATAGCCGATCTTGTCCGCTTTCAGGCCGAAGTCCTTGGCGCGCTCCATCAGGTGGAACACTTCGGAGGAGCGCAACAGCGCCTTGGTGGGGATGCAGCCCCAGTTCAGACAGATGCCGCCCAGGTGCTCACGTTCGACAACACAGGTTTTCAGCCCAAGCTGCGCCCCGCGGATGGCAGCGACATACCCGCCAGGGCCTGCGCCAATTACGATCAGATCAAAGGATTGTGCGGCCATCGATTTCCCCTCGGCGCAATGGTTCGAAAAACTAGTTTACCATTAAACTAAATTCCGCATCGCCGCAACAGCTGTCACCGCGACAAAATTGCCTTAGCGGAAATCGGCCAGATCCCCCCTGCAAACAAGGCCATTCCATGGGCAGGTTGGGGTGTCTGGTACGATTGCACAGCGCCTGAAAAGCGCGTTCACGCTTGTCCCAATTCCCCCTGCCCCAAGCTGCACCAGCGAATAAGGGTTTCGTCACCAGTCACACCCAAAAGCCGGTATCGTTGCCAAATTGGAAACAAATGCCTGCTCCACTGCGCGCAAACTTCGGCACGGCGGCAAGCCGCAGTCGCGCGGAGCATCCCGTTGCCGCAATAGAAAGCACCCCCCGCTCAGCACAGCGAAGGGTGTGGAACATGTCAGAGACGGGCGAGCCTCAGATCAGCTGGCCGCCTGCAGCATACGCACGGTTTCGCCATAGCCACCGGCTGTGACATAGGCGATCTCGGTTTCGGTGCTGTGGCGGCGCAGCGCTTCATTGCGATAGGGGAAGCGGCCGAACTGACGGATCACTTCCCGATGCGCCCGTGCGTGCAGCAGGTTGGACGCGCCTTCCTGCGGCATCCGCTCGCACATCAGGCGGACGCAGCGCTCCTGGTCACACAGATTTTCCGAATGCATCAGAGGGAGATAGAAGAATTGGCGCGCCGGTTCATTGATCCTCATGTCCCAGCGTTTGTCGATCGCGGCCTTGGCCGCAGCCAGCGCTGCGCGGTCCGAGGAAAATGCCTTTTGATCGCCCCGGAACATGTTCCGCGGGAACTGGTCCATCAGGATGATATAGGCCAGTGTCCCGGACGGGTATGTCAGCCAGAGGGAGAACCGGCCGCTGTTGGCCCCCTCCCAGGTCTTCAGGAACTTTTCCCGGATTTGCGCGTCCAGCGCATCATCCTGAGCGTACCAGCCCTTTGGGCCGATCTCGTCCAACCAGAAACTCAATACTTCTTCAGGCCCAGCCATGGGTCCACTCCACTGTTAACTGCCCCCAGCGCAAAAGTATTTTAGGAAACTTTTACACGGATGTTACAGTAACAATTTGCAACACCACGACATGTTAGCGATATTTTATGCGCTTTCCTTGCCGTCTTGTTCCTCAAGTTCCGTTTCGATGGCGTATTCTTGGGCAATTTCCACCGCAACTGGCGAAGCCGTAGGCGAAATTGCGGCGAAGGCGCTGGTTTCGTCGACAGGAATCGATGCCCGCTGTGTGGCGCGATAGGCCGCGTAGGCCGCCATCGCGAACATCAGTACCGCGATGAACAGGAAGAACCCCGCCGGACCGAACACACCGTCTTCCATCAGCCAACCGGTGATCACCGGCCCCATGATCGCCCCCAGCCCGTTGATGAAGACCAGCCCACCGGACGCCGCCGCCATGTCATCATGATCCAGGTAGTCGTTGGTATAGGCGATCAGCAGCGAATAGAGCGGGTTCGACAGGCCACCGATGATGAAGGCCGCCACCAGCAGGAAGTGGAACTCTCCGCCCAGCAGGAAGCCCAGCACCGAGCCGATCCCGCCCAGGAAGGCCACGATCAGGATCAGGCCCCGGCGGTCCATGCGGTCCGAGATCCAGCCCAGCGGATATTGCAGCACCAGAGCACCGACATAGAAGGTTGCAACAAAGATCGACAGGTTGGTCAGGCTCATGCCCACCGAGGCGCCGTAAACCGCGCTCATGCCGAACTGGGCCGAGAAGATGCCGCCCAGAATGAACATGCCCACACAGCCCAGCGGCGAGATCCGCATGATCTCGCGCAGGCTCATCGGTTTGGCGGTGTCAAAGGCCGGGGTCGGCGAAATCGACAGCAGAATGGGCCCGAAGGAGATGGAAACCAGGATCGAGGCGATCACGAAGGCCTCATACCCGCCCGGGTTGCCCACCTGGATCAGCGCCTGCGCGGTGATGATGCCGATCATCTGCACGATCATGTAGAGCGACAGCGCCTTGCCCCGGTTGGAGTTGTCGGCGGCGTTGTTCAGCCAGCTTTCAGCCGTCACATACACGCCAGAGAAGCAGAAGCCGATGATGATGCGGCCCAGGATCCACACGAAGGTATTGGGCAGGAAGGGGTAAAGGATCATCACGGCCGAGATGAAGGACGCAAGGGCCGCAAACACCCGCACGTGCCCGACGCGTCGGATCATTTCGGGGGCCAGACGTGATCCGCCCAGAAAGCCCACGAAATAGGCCGACA